>NZ_LGDO01000503.1:0-38920 GCF_001279805.1 Streptomyces sp. XY431 | reverse complement strand
TTCCGGAGTTTCATTCAGCCGACTTCGCTTTCCGCTTGTCCCCGCTCTCTCGCGGCGACTCCGGAACTGTACGGGGACGGGACCGTCAGAAGCAAATCGTCCCGTCCCGCGGCGGCGGGACGGGACGATCGGCGGTCGGAGGGCGCGTCAGGCGCGGCCCATCTCCTCGGCGATGGCCGCCGCGAAGGCGTCGATATCGGCCTCCGTGGTGTCGAACGAACACATCCAGCGGACCTCGCCGGTGTGCTCGTTCCAGAAGTAGAAGCGGTAGCGCTTCTGCAGCCGCTCGCTCACCTCGCGCGGGAGGATCGCGAACACCGCGTTCGCCTGGACCGGGCGGACCACGGTCACGCCGTCGATCCCGCGGACCGCGGCCTCCAGCCGGCTCGCCATGGCGTTGGCGTGGCCGGCGTTGCGGAGGTAGAGGTCACCCGAGAGCAGCGCCTCGAACTGGACCGAGACGAAACGCATCTTCGACGCCAGCTGCATCGAGGTCTTGCGCAGGAACTTGATGTTCCGGACCTTCTCGGGGTTGAGCACGACCACGCACTCGCCGAGCAGCAGGCCGTTCTTGGTGCCGCCGAAGGACAGCACGTCGACGCCCACGTCCGTGGTGAAGGCGCGCAGCGGGACGCCGAGCGAGGCGGCGGCGTTGGAGAGGCGCGAGCCGTCCACGTGGACCAGCATGCCGAGCTGGTGCGCGTGGTCGACGATCGCCCGGATCTCCTCCACCGTGTAGAGGGTGCCGAGCTCGGTGCTCTGGGTGATCGAGACCACGAGCGGCTGCGCGCGGTGCTCGTCGCCGAAACCCCAGGCCTGCTGGTCGATGAGCTCGGGGGTGAGCTTGCCGTCGGGGGTGGGGACGGTGAGCAGCTTGATGCCGCCCATCTTCTCCGGCGCGCCGCCCTCGTCCACGTTGATGTGGGCGCTCTCGGCGGCGACCACCGCGCCCCAGCGCGGCAGCAGGGCCTGCAGGGCGACGACGTTGGCGCCGGTCCCGTTGAAGACGGGGTACGCCTCGGCCTGCTCGCCGAAGTGGCGGCGGAAGACGTCCTGGAGGTGGGTGGTGTAGTCGTCCTCGCCGTAGGCGACCTGGTGGCCACCGTTGGCGAGGGCTATGGCGGCGAGCACCTCGGGGTGCACGCCGGCGTAGTTGTCGCTGGCGAAGCCGCGGACGGCGGTGTCGTGCCGCCGCTCCGCGTCCGTGTGGCCGGAGAGCTCGGAAAGGTCGGTCATTGGGCTGTCAGCCACAGGTGCTGTCCGTTCAGTTCTTCTGCGGGGCGGTCCCAGAGGCCCGCCAGGTGTGCGGCGAGGTCGGCGGTGTCGGTGAAGCCGGCGAACTTCGCCTCCGGCTTCTCGGCCCGCATCTCGGGACTGACCAACGCCTTGATCACCAGGATGGCAGCCGCGGCGGTGGGCTTGCCGTCCTCGGCGGTGGTCTCCTTGCGGAAGGAGTCCGCCATGGCGAGCGTCCAGGCCTCGGTGGCGGCCTTGGCCGCGGCGTAGGCGGCGCCGCCCGCGGTGGGCTTGTGCGCGGCGGCGGCGGAGATCATCGCGTACCGGCCGGACTCGCTGCGGACCAGGGCGGGCTGGAACGCCAGCGAGGTGTGCTGGAGGGTGCGCACGACGGTGTCGTGCAGGAAGTCCCAGTCGTCGATCCGGCTGTCGAAGAAGGTCTTGCTGCCGCGCCAGCCGCCGACGAGGTGGAACACGCCGTCGACGTGGCCGTGCTCGGCCTCCAGGTGGTCGGCCCAGTCGTGGACCTCCTGCGGGTCGAGGAGGTCGATGACCTGGCCGCTGACCCGGGCGCCGCGGACGGCGATGCGGACGGAGTCGAGTGCGGACTCCAGGCGCTGGGCGTCGATGTCGGCGCCGATGACGGTGGCGCCGTCGGAGGCGAGGCGGCGCAGCACGGCCTGGCCGGCCGGGCCGCTGGCTCCGGCGACGGCGATGACCTTGCCGGTCAGCGGTCCGTTGGGTGCGGTGGTCACGCGGCGACTCCCTGCAGGCCGGCGCCGGTGATACCGGCGGTCGAGGCGATGACGCCGCCGAGCTTCTTCGAGAGGGCCTCGTAGAACATGCTCAGCGGGAACTCGTCGGGGAGCACAGCGTCGCACAGCGCCTTGTTGAGCGCCTTGCCTTCGGTGCTGCCGAACGGGAGCGCCTCGGTGCCCTTCGCCCAGGTCGAGGCCGGGTGCGGGGTGAGGTAGCGGGAGACCAGCTCGTAGGCGGCGATCCAGTGGGCCGGCTTCGGGCGGTCGATGCCGTCGCGGTAGAGGGTCTCGATCTCGGCGCAGAGGGCGTTGGTGACCTGCGGGGCCCGCTCCCAGTCGATGCTGAGGCGGTTGTCGCGCCAGCGCAGCGCGTCGTGCTTGTGCAGGTAGGCGAAGAGCAGCTGGCCGCCCATGCCGTCGTAGTTGCGGACGCGGTCGCCGCTGACCGGGAAGCGGAAGAGGCGGTCGAAGAGGATCGCGTACTGGACGTCGCGGGCGTGCACGTTGCCCTCGGTCTCCAGCTTCACCGCCTCCTTGAAGGTGGTGAGGTCGCAGCGGAGCTCCTCCAGGCCGTACATCCAGAACGGGCTTCGCTGCTTGATCATGAAGGGGTCGAACGGCAGGTCGCCGTGGCTGTGGGTCCGGTCGTGGATGAGGTCCCAGAGCACGAAGGTCTGCTGCGAGCGCTCCTGGTCCTGCAGCAGGCTCTCGGCGTCGGCGGGGATCTCCAGGCCGAGCAGCTCGACGGCGTTGGTGGAGACCACGCGGAAGCGGGCGGCCTCGCGGTCGCAGAAGATGCCGCCCCAGGTGAAACGTTCCGGCGCCTTGCGCACGGCCACGGTCTCGGGGAAGAGGACAGCGGAGTTGGTGTCGTAGCCGGCCGTGAAGTCGGTGAAGGTGATCGGCACGAACATCGGGTTGTCGAAGCGGGTCCGCTCCAGCTCGGCCAGCCAGTCGGGCCACACGACGTTCAGCAGGACGGCTTCGAGATTGCGGTCCGGGTTGCCGTTCTGGGTGTACATCGGGAAGACGACCAGGTGCTGCAGGCCGTCCTCGCGCTGGGTCGCGGGCTGGAAGGCGAGCAGCGAGTCCAGGAAGTCGGGCTCCCGGTAGCCGGTGTCGGCCCACTTGGCCAGGTCCGTGTCGACGGCGGCCAGGTAGGCGGCGTCGTGCGGGAAGAGCGGGGCCAGCTCGGCGACGGCGGTGCGCACGGTCGCGACCAGGGGGTCGACGGTGTGGCGCTGCACGGCGGCCAGGTCGATGGAGCCGTCCTTGGACTGCAGGGGGCGCAGGGTCTCGACGGCGTCCTTCAGTCGCAGCCAGGCCGGGTGCGCGGCGAGGCTCTGGGCCGGGGCGTCGGCCGCCACAGCGACCCTTGGCGAAAGATTCTGCATCGGGGACTCACTTCGACAGGAGGGTTTTCAACGAGACCACCATATGTACGAAAGGTTCTTCTGTTCAAGGGGGGGTTCAGCGACGGATCTTTCGTTCCCTGCGGTGGAGCGCGCGTGACAGGCTCGTGAACAGGCGAGGGGATCTTCCGGACGGCACGGGACGAAGCCTCCCAAGGCGACCATGCCGCGCGTGTCCCGGGCCCGCCACCGGGGGAGGTCACCACCCGACCGGTCCGCCTCTTCGCGTCCAGGAGCACCGCCATGCCCCTCCCCCGCACGTCCGCCGTCGCCGCCCTGCTCGCCGGTGCCCTGCTGGCCGCGGTCACCGGCTGCGCCGCCCAGGAACCGGCCGCCGGCACCGGCGCCTCGGCCTCGGGCGGCCCCGCCGACTGCTCGCCCGGCGCGCTGCCGACCCGGACGGCGGGGACGCTCGCCGTCGGCACCGACAAACCCGCGTACGAGCCGTGGTTCTCGGAGGACCGGCCGGAGAACGGCAAGGGCTTCGAGTCCGCGGTGGCGTACGCGGTCGCGGCGAAGCTGGGGTACCCGAAGGAGAAGGTGTCCTGGGTGGTCGCACCGTTCGGCCGGGCGACCGCGCCCGGTCCCAAGGACTTCGACTTCGACGTCAACCAGGTGTCGATCAGCGGCGAGCGCCGGCAGGCGGTGGACTTCTCCTCCGGCTACTACGACGTGCGGCAGGCGGTGATCGCGCTGAAGAGCTCCAAGGCCGCCTCGGCCCGGAGCCTCGCCGACCTGAAGGGGGTCAAGCTGGGCGCCCAGGTCGGGACCACCAGCCTGGAGGCGATCACCGGCACCGTGCGGCCGTCCGCGCCGCCGGCCGTCTTCGACTCCAACGACCTGGCGAAGGCCGCGCTGAGGAACGGTCAGGTCGAGGCGCTGGTGGTGGACCTGCCGACGGCCTTCTACATCACCGGGGCCGAGGTGACCGAGGCCGTGGTGGTCGGTCAGCTGACGGGCGCCGGCGGTGGGGGCGGTGGGGGCGAGCAGTTCGGGCTGGTGCTGGACAAGGGCTCCCGGCTGACCGGCTGCGTCTCGGCGGCGGTGGACGCGCTGCGGGCCGACGGCACGCTCGCGCGGCTGGAGCAGGAGTGGCTGTCCGACGCCGTGTCCGCTCCTGTACTGCGGTGAGCGCGGAGGAGGTGAGCGCCGAGGAGGCAAGCGCCGGGGGCGTGAGAGCCGGGCGGACGGACCTCCCACCCTCGAAGGCCGCCGACCCGCTGGGCTACCGGCCCTCGGCGCGGCGGCTGGCCCGGGAGGCGTTCCGCCGCCGCCGGGCCCGCCGCTCGGCGCTGATCGCCGCCGCATCGACCCTGCTGACGGCGGTCGCGCTGGTCGCCCTGGTGGTCGGCTCGCCGGGCTGGCCGGCGGTGCGCCGCTCGTTCTTCAGCGCCGAGTACGCCCGGCAGGCGCTGCCCGAAGTGCTCAAGGGGCTGCGGATCAATCTGGAGCTGATGGCCGTCTGCGGGGTGCTGATCCTCGTCCTCGGCCTGCTGCTCGCGGTGCTGCGGACGCTGCGCGGGCCGGTCTTCCTGCCGGTGCGGCTGCTGGCCACGGTGTACGTGGACTTCTTCCTCGGCCTGCCGATGATCATCTGCCTGCTGGTGATGATCACCGGTGTCCCGGCGCTGCGGCTGACCGGGGTCACCACCGACCCGCTGTGGCTGGGCGGCGCGGCCCTGGTGCTGACCTACGCGGCGTACGTGTCCGAGGTGTTCCGGGCCGGGATCGAGTCGGTGCATCCGAGCCAGCTGGCCGCCGCCCGCTCGCTGGGCCTGTCGCACGCGCAGGCGATGCGGTTCGTGGTGCTGCCCCAGGCGGTGCGCCGGGTGGTGCCTCCGCTGCTCAACAACCTGGTCAGCCTGCAGAAGGACACCGGGCTGGTGTCGATCGGCGGGGTGATCGACGCGGTCTACGCGGCGAAGATCATCAACGGCCGGTCGTTCAACTCCACCCCGTACCTGGTGGCGGCGCTCGTCTTCGTGGCGCTGACCGTCCCGCTGACCCGGTTCACCGGCTGGCTGACCGCCCGGGCCGACCGCCGGCGCTACGAAGGGGGTCTGTCATGACGGAGCGGACGGCCGACGGAACGGCCGACGGGACGGCCGACGGTGGGCCGACCGCCGGCGGCGAGCCGGTCCTGCGGCTGGAGGCGGTGCGCAAGACCTTCGGCGACGGCCGGGTGGTGCTCGCGGACGTGCACCTGAGCGTGCCCGAGCACTCGGTGACGGCGCTGATCGGCGCGTCCGGCTCCGGCAAGTCGACGCTGCTGCGGTGCGTCAACCTGCTGGAGCGGATCGACGACGGCGCGGTCTTCCTGGACGGCGCCGAGATCACCGACCCCCGCGTGGACGAGGACGCCGTCCGGCGGCGGATCGGCGTGGTGTTCCAGTCCTACAACCTCTTCCCGCACCTGACCGTGCTGGAGAACGTGACGCTCGCCCCGCGCCGGGTGCACGGGGTGCCGCGCGCCGAGGCGGAGGCGCGGGCGCTGGAGCTGCTGGCGCGGCTCGGCCTCGCGGACCGGGCCCGCGCGTACCCGGACCGGCTCTCGGGCGGCCAGCAGCAGCGGGTGGCGATCGTCCGGGCGCTGGCCACCGGGCCGCGCCTGCTGCTGCTCGACGAGATCACCGCGGCGCTCGACCCGGAGCTGGTCGGCGAGGTGCTGTCGGTGGTGCGGGACCTCAAGGAGCGGGGCATGACGATGCTGCTCGCCACGCACGAGATGGGTTTCGCACGCGAGGTCGCCGACCAGGTCTGCTTCCTGGACGGCGGTGCGGTGCTCGAACAGGGGCCTCCGGAGCGCGTGTTCGGGGCGCCGACGGAGGAACGGACCCGGCGCTTCCTGAGCCGGGTGATCGCCTCGGGCCGCCTCGCCGGCTGACCGGAGCACCCGCCGACCCGAGCGTCCGAGCGGAACAGGCCCGGACGGCGCCGGAGAGGACAGCACGGCGCCCGACGGCCGACCGCACCACGAGGAGCACAACCGTGCGCCCCCGTGCGCGCCCTGCTGCGTGCGGCGGCGAGCGCTGATCGTGGACGGTACGCCCGTCCGCGCCGCCCGGGGAGGCCGCCGTTGCACGGTCCAGAGCTGGTCAGCTGGCTGCTGGCCGTCCTCACCGCGGCATCCGGCGGCTACTGCCTCTCCCGGCTGCGCCGTGCCCCGTGCGAACCCGTGGCGGCCCCGGCCGTCCCCGGTACCGGTGCCGGTCCCGGTCGGCTGCACACCCACGAGGCGGACCTCGCCGAGGGGCTGATGGGCTTCGGCATGGCCGCCATGGCGGTCGCCGGCACGGCCGTGCCGGGCGAGGTGTGGGCCTGGGTGTACGGTCCGCCCGCGGTGCTCCTGGTGCTGGCGGCCGCCCGCCGCCCGGACCGGCGGGCGCACCGGCTGCACCACGCGGTCGGGGCACTGGCGATGACGTACATGGCACTGGCGATGACCGCCGCCCCCGGGCACGCCGGGCACCATCCGGCGGTCGGTTCACC
The DNA here is from genome assembly GCF_001279805.1 of Streptomyces sp. XY431. Lineage (NCBI taxonomy): Bacteria > Bacillati > Actinomycetota > Actinomycetes > Kitasatosporales > Streptomycetaceae > Streptomyces > Streptomyces sp. XY431. Next base: position 32,025 of record NZ_LGDO01000503.1, on the reverse strand, counting down.
CGTGCTGACCGGCGCCCTGCTCGCCTACTTCGGCGGGTACGCGCTGTGGTCCGGCAGCCGGCTGCTGAGCGGCTCCGGCGGGACGGCGGCGGCGGCCTCGGCCGGACTGCCCCGGGCCTGCCGACTGTCCATGGGCATCGGCATGTTCGCCATGCTGCTGACCATGTGACGACCGTCCGGAGTCCCCGCCGGGCGACAGCGGACGGCAACCCGGCAGCGGGTCCGCGGCACCGGCGCACCCACCGTGGCCCGGCGCCGTCCGCCAGGTGTCGTGGCGTTGGTCACTGGGTGGCCGAAAGCCGTTCCACCCGGCTCCGGCAGCGCATAGGTTGACCGGAAGCGCACTGTCGCGCTCCGTGCGTCCCCGGGGAGTCCATGCCATGACGGCCCTGCTCGGCCTGTTGCTGCTCGGACTGCTGCTCGCCACCCTCGCCCCCCGGCTTCTGGTCCGGGCGCGCTGGGTGGAGCGGGAACCGGTCCTGGCGCTGCTGGTCTGGCAGTGCCTGGTGGTGGCGGTGCTGCTGTGCTGCGCGCTGGGCCTGGTGCTCGCCGCGATGGCCGCCCTCCCCGACCTGCGCACGGTGCTCTTCGCCTGTGCGCCGACCGGCGTCGAGGCCGCGTACGGGCTGCACAACGCCGAGGGCTGGGGCCGGCTCTGCGCGGCGGTGCTGGCGGCGGGCGGGCTGCAGACGGTGGTCGCGCTGACCCGGGAGATCCGTACCGCGAAGGCGCTGCGGGCCCGGCGGCACGCCCAACTGGCCGAGCTCTCACCGCCGTTGCCGGAGTCGATCGAGCCGGCCTCGGGCGCGGGGTCCCGGCCGCGCCGGGAGCGGCTGGTGGTCCTGGAGAACGTCCGCCCGGAGGCGTGGTCGCTGCCGGGGCAGGACTCCCGGCTGGTGGTCACCACCGGGGCCCTCCACCGGCTCACCTCCCGCGAGCTGGCGGCGGTTCTCAGCCACGAGCGCGGGCATGTGCGGGCCCGGCACCACTGGCTGGCCCAGGGCGCGCAGGCGCTCGCCTCCGGATTCCCCGGGGTCGGGGTGTTCCGCGCCTTCCGGGACCAGGTGGGCGAGTTGGTGGAGCTGGCGGCCGACGACCGGGCGGCGCGCCGGCACGGGCGCCACACCACGGCCCTGGCACTGGCGGGGATCAACCTGGGCCGCGGGGTGTTCGGCGCCTGCCCGCCCGGGCAGGCGCAGTCCCCGAAGCGGGTGGACCGGCTGCTGGCGGGGCGGCCGAGGCTGTCCGTGCCGCACCGGCTGCAGCTGACCCTGGCCGCCCTGGCGGTGCCCGCCGCAGTGGTCCTGCTGGCCGTCGCCCCGGGCCTGCTCGCGCTGCGCTGAGCTGCCCGGCGGGCTCCAGCACCCCAACCGCACAGGGCACTTGACGGCCCGTCGACTCGCGGCCGAAGAGCCGTCGAGTACCCTAGGAGTCCTCGGCCAGGGTGAGCGACAGCACCTCGCGGTGCAGCGAGCGGGCCTCGGCGTAACGCCGGCAGCCCTCCTCCGTGAGCGCGACCTGGATGCCGCGCCGGTCGTCGGCGCACATCGCCCGAGTGACCAGCCCTGCCTTCTCCAGTCGGCCGATCAGTCGGGAGAGGGCGCTCTGGCTGAGGTGCACGGTAGGGGCGAGCTCCTGCACCCGCAGGCCCTTGTCACCGCTCTCGCAGCCCTCGACGAGGCGCTCCAGCACCTCGAACTCGCTCATGCCCAGGCCGTGCTTCTCACCCAGCTCGCGGTCGAGCAGACAGGCGGTCCGGGCATGCCGGGCGAGCAGGTCGCGCCACTGGGCGACCAGCCCTGCCTCCTCCGGGGAGTCGAGTTCAGCCACCCCGCCACAGTATCACAGCGTCAACAACTTATGCGTTAACATCTTATTCACTTGCATTGGATGCATGTGCATGTAGTCTCTTGCGTCATGACCACAGCGACCGCCACGAACACCGACGATCCGTCAAATACCGGGGCCCATTGGACTCCCCGGCTCTGGGGCACCCTGATCGTGCTCTGCGCCGCGCTCTTCCTGGACGCCCTGGACATCTCGATGGTCGGCATCGCCCTGCCGTCCATCGGCTCCGAACTGCACCTGTCCACCTCCACCCTCCAGTGGGTGGTCTCCGGCTACGTGCTCGGCTACGGCGGCCTGCTGCTGCTCGGCGGCCGCACCGCCGACCTGCTCGGCCGCCGCCGGGTCTTCCTGACCGCGCTCGGCGTCTTCGCCGCCGCCTCCCTGCTCGGCGGCCTGGTCGACGACGGCGGTCTGCTGATCGCCGCCCGCTTCCTCAAGGGCGTCGCGGCCGCGTTCACCGCGCCGGCCGGCCTGTCGATCATCACCACGACCTTCCCCGAGGGCCCGGCCCGCAACCGGGCGCTGTCGATCTACACCACCTGCGGCGCCAGCGGCTTCTCGCTCGGCCTGGTGCTCAGCGGCCTGCTCACCGCGGTCGGCTGGCGCTGGACCTTCCTGATGCCCGTCCCGATCGCGCTGCTCGCCCTGGTCTTCGCCGTCCGACTGCTCCCCCGCCCGACCGAGGAGAAGGTCACCGGCCGCTACGACGTGCTCGGCGCGATCACCGGCACCACCGCCGTGCTACTGCTGGTGTTCACCGTCACCGAGGCGCAGGGCGCGGGCTGGCTGAGCCTGCGCACCCTGGGCTCGCTGGCCGTCGTGGCACTGCTGGCGGCAGCGTTCCTGGTGGTCGAGAGCCGGACCGCGCACCCGCTGGTGCGGCTCGGCATCTTCCGCAACGGCTCGGTCGCCCGCGCCAATGTGATCGCCTTCGCGATGACCGGCGCGTACGGCGGCTTCCAGTTCGTGGTCACCCTCTACCTGCAGGACCTGCTCGGCTGGTCGGCCCTGACGATGGCGCTCGGACTGCTCCCGGCCGGCGCGATGATCGCGCTCTCGGCGCCGTTCATGGGCCCGGTGGTGGACCGCTTCGGCACCGGCCGGCTGCTGCCGATCGGCCTGCTGGCCCTGGTCGGCGCGTTCGCGCTGTTCCTGCGGCTGGACGCGCACAGCTCGTACCCGGTGCTGGTGCTGCCCTCGATCGTCCTGCTCGGCGTCGGCTTCGCCCTCGCCTTCCCCTCGGTGAACATCGCCGCCACCGACGGGGTGGCCGACGAGGAGCAGGGGCTCGCCTCGGGCCTGGTGAACACCGCGATCCAGGTGGGCACCGCGGTCGTGCTGGCCGGCGCCACCGCGATCATCACCGCCGGCAGCAACGGCGGCACCGGCGCCGAGGCACAGCTGGACGGCTACCGGCCGGCCCTGCTGTTCGTCACCGGGGTCGCGCTGGTCGGCCTGGTGATCGCCGTGGCGGGCGCCGTGCTCGACCGGCGGAAGAAGGCAACCACCCTGCCGGTACCGGACTATGATTATCCGTCAGTAGGCCGGGAGGACCTGGCCGAGCGACGCGACGAGATCCTCAGCAAGAGCTGAGCGGCGGCAGAGGTTCCGCAACACCCGGATCCACCCTCCGCCGTCGGGCTGGGCGCCGGCTCTACCAAACCCCCGTGTTGGTAGGGCCGGCGCCTCCGTACGGGCCGAACCCGGACCGCCCGGCCGAATGCCGGTCGCCGGGGTTCGGTCGCCGGCCCGGCCAGTATATTGGCCGCCAGCCAACGAACGTACGGAGCAGACACGATGGCACCTCGCGGGGATTCGGTCAATGAGGAGATGCGCCAGCGCTCCCGGCGACGCATCATGCGGGCCACCGTCGAGCTGGTCGACCAGCGCGGATACGCCGGCACCACGCTGACCGACATCGCCGAGCGGGCCGGGCTCGCCCGCGGCCTGCTCTCCTACTACTTCGACGGCAAACGGCTGCTGATGCAGTCGGCCACCCACCGGATGATGCACCAGGCGCTCTCCACCGCCCTCGACGAGCTGGCGCCCGACGCCGGCCCGGAGGACCGGCTGGCCCGGGCCATCGACGCGGTACTGAGCCTGGCCATGGACCACCCGAGGGTGATGCGCTCGCACCTCGCGCTGATCCTCGACCCGGACACCGGCGCCTTCGTCCAGGACCCGGAGCAGCAGCGGCTCGGCGCGATTCTCCAGGGACTGCTGCGCGACTGGGGCGCACCCGACCCGACGGCCGAGCACGCGGTGCTGCGCAGCGCGCTGATGGGCGGCTGCATAGGTGTGCTGCTGCCCGGGGCGGAAGTCCCGCTGGCGCCGATCCGCGCCGACCTGTTCCGGCGCTACGACCTGCCCTGGCACCTGGGCCGTCCGCCGCAGCCGCTCCCGCCGGAACGGGAACGGCCGCCGGCCCGCGGCTGAACCGCGGCGGCCGGCGGCCGCTGTGTCCGTCCGGATCCGGTTCCGGCGCCCCGTCGGGCACCGGCGCCGTCCGGGCTCAGCGCTCCTTCAGGATCGAGGCCAGCAGGTCGATGGTGCGCTCGGGCGTGAGACTGTCCACGCACAGCCGCTCCATGACCTGGATGTAGGCGTCGACGTCGTCGCGCTTGTCCAGGTACAACGCGCTGGTCAACTGCTCCAGGTACACCACGTCCGCGAGGTCCTGCTCGGGAAAGCGCAGGATGGTGAACGCACCGGACTCACCGGCGTGCGCACCGAAGCGGAACGGCATGACCTGGATGACCACGTTGGCCTGCTCGGCGGCGTCGATCAGGTACTGGACCTGGCCGCGCATCACCTTGGGGCCGCCGACCGGACGGCGCAGCGCGGCCTCGTCGATGACCGCCCAGAGCCGCGGGCTGCCGCCCTCGGTGAGCAGCTTCTGACGGCGCATGCGCAGGCTGACCCGGCGTTCGACCTCCTCCTCGCTGATCACCGGCCGACTCTGGCCGAAAACCGCCCGTGCGTACTCCTCGGACTGCAGCAGGCCGGGGACGAACTGGACTTCGTAGGTGCGGATCAGGGCAGCGGCCTCCTCGAGGCCGACATAGGTCTGGAACCAACCCGGCAGGACGTCGTTGAAGCTGTGCCACCAGCCCGACTTGTTGGCCTCACGGACCAGGCCGAGCAGCGCCTCGCGTTCGAGGCCGTCGTCCACGCCGTAGAGGCTGAGCAGGTCGGCGACGTCACGTTCCTTGAAGCTGACCCGGCCGAGTTCCATGCGGCTGATCTTGGACTCGGAAGCCCGGATCGCGTAGCCCGCGTCCTCGCGGGTGATGCCGCGCGTCTCGCGGAGCCGGCGCAGCTGGGAGCCGAGGAGGATCCGGCGGACCATCGAGCCGCCGCCCGGCTGAACTGTGGTCATGCGGTCCTAACCTCCACCTAGGGCAAACAGCGCACAGTCTGCCATCAGTTGAGCGCTCACGGTGCCGATACTGACGGATGTTCCTATCAGTTCTGCACTCCGCACACCAGGATGCACGTGCATCCGGCGCTTGCATATGCCATTTGAACGACTGCACGTGAATCGGCTCTTGCATCTGTAGTGAGCGCAGAGCACGATGGTGCACGTGCACCTGCACATCCCTGGCAATCCCGCGGGCTCCGCGTCGACCCCACGCGCGATTCCGTGCACCGGCCCGGCAGCGCCCCCGCGCCTCCGGGCCCTCGTGCGCGCGCGCCTGGTCGAGGGGCGGCCGCGCGGCCGAGCGAGTCGGAGGTGACCGGCATGACCCCGGCGGGTCCAGCCGTGTCCGCCCCCTTATGGGAGGAGCTCTTCATGAGCACCGGAACGGCTTTGGCAGTCGACCCCCATGTGGTCACGTGTACGCTCGCTCCCCGCTACGAAGCCGTCAGAACCGCGCGCGACTTCGCCAGGACCGCCCTGCAGCGCTGGGGCCTGGGCGAGCTCTTCGACGATGTCGCGCTGGTGGCTTCGGAGCTGGTGACCAACGCGTTGCGGCACGCGATCGGCGCGTGCCCGACCACGGCGGACGACCACGACTTTCCCACGCAGCCGACGCCCGAGGGCAGGCTGCCGATCCGAATAAGCCTCGTGCACCGCGCGCCGCAGGTGGTCTGCGCGGTGAGCGACCCCAGCAGCCTGGGCCCGGTGGCCCGGGAGGCGGACTTCGTGGCCGAGTCCGGCCGCGGACTGCACCTGGTCGACTCCTTCAGCCGTTCCTGGGGTTGGCACCCGCTGGGCGGCGGCAAGGTCGTCTGGGCGCTGTTCGAGGCGGAGGAGAGCCTGCGACCGGCCCCCGTGGCCGAGTTCGGCGGACGGCACCGGCGCTCGGCCTGACTCCGCGTCCGCCGACAGCCGCGCCGGGAACACCACACCACGGCCGGCGAGTTCCTCCGGCGACCACTCCACCCCGGCAACGGCGATCGGCGGCCCTCGGGCAGCGGGCACCGGCAGCCTTCCGGCGGTGGCGTCCCTCCGGTCCGTGTCCCTCCGATCCGCGTGCGGCGGCTCGGCAGCGCGACGAAGGCGGGCGGCGGAGGGCGGGCGGCGGAGGGCGGGCGACGAAGGCGAGCGGCCAACGCGGGGCCGACAGGCACGGGGCGGACGATCGCGGGGCCGACACGAGCGCGACCGGCGTTCGCAGGCCCGGTGCAGGCCCGGCCGCGAAGGCCGGGCACCCCTCGGCCCGGGCTCCCCGGGGCCGGAAGAGCCGACCAACAGCCGGAAGAACCGGAAGAACCGGCAAGGACGGCCGGAAAAGACAAAGGCCGTCGTGGTGTCAGCACCCACGACGGCCCCCCGATGGTGAAGCCGGCGACCGGTCAGACCGCCAGGTGGTCGAACTCCCCGTCCTTGGCCCCCAGCAGCAGTGCGGCGATCTCGGCCCGGGTGTAGATCAGCGCCGGACCGTCCGGGAAGCGCGAGTTGCGCATCGCCACCTCGCCCCCCGGAAGGGCGGCGAATTCGACGCAGTTCCCCTGAGAGTTGCTGTGCAGGCTCTTCTGCCAGACCACGCCTTCGAGGTCCGCAGCGGCCATCCCGTTGTACGTGTCGTACGTGTCGTGCGAGTCGTGCATAGAAATCTCCCGAAGAGCTCCGGAGTGGGTCGTCCAGCTCGGCGCCCCGGCCCCGGCCGTACGACCGGGCCGGCCCCGTACCGGCCCGGCACAACGCCTCACTTGACGCGATGATAGCTCCAGTGCACGTGCATCAGCACGGGACATTGCAGGTGCACGGCCTTTTCGACACCGAACCGGAACTCTTCACGGGGAGCCCCCCCGGCGGTATATAAGCGGACATAGCCGAGCGAATCGACAAGTAGCCGCTAACCGCCCGTAGGCGACCCCCCGCTGAATGTTGATCTTCCGACGCCGGGAGTCGCACTTCAGTGACGCTCCGTCAGGCCGGTCGTATGCTGTGAGACATCTCACGCGCCACTCGTGCAACGAAAGCCCCGTTCCGTCGCATCTACGCGGGTACCGGGACAACTGCCGCCCGGAGGCCGGTTATGTCCGGTTTTCGCAGCGGTGGTCCCACCCGGTGCGGCAGCCGAATGCGGGCCGGGCGGGCCGATGTCCTACGATCTCCGCCATGAGCACCGCAGCCATCCCGGGCGCGCCACTGCCCGTCCGTACTCCAGGCTCCCGTGCGCGGGGGCGCCACCGCCGTCCCGAGCGCCCCGAGATCCCGGCCGGTTCCCCGGCCCTGCTGCTCGCCGTCCCCGCGGCCGCCGGACCGGAATCCCGGTCCGTGGTCGAGGAGCTGCTGTCGATCGTCCGCAGCGAGCAGAACGGCGTGCTGACCGCCGCCGGTTACCTGCCCACCGGCGGGGCCGACGGCCAGCAGACCGGCGGGACCGCGGCCGAGCGCACCGTCGCCGAACTCCTGACCGAGGCGGCCGAGGCCGGCCTGCCGACGCCCGTCGTGGTGCCGCTGGTGCCCGGGCCGCACGGCTTCCTCGCCGAACTGCACGCCCTCGCCGCCGAGTACGGCGCCCAGGTCACCGACACCCTGGGCCCGCACCCGCTGCTCGCCGAGGCCGTCCACGTCCGCCTCTCCGAGGCCGGTCTGGCCCGCGCCGACCGCGCCCGGCTGTTCGCCATCGCGACCGCCGCCGACGGCGTGGTGCTCACCACCGTCGGCGGGCAGCCCGCGGCCGACGCGGCCGGCATCACCGGCATGCTGCTGGCCGCCCGGCTCGCCGTCCCGGTCGTCGCCGCCGCGCTGGACATCCCCGGCTCGGTGGCCGAGGCCGTCGCCCACCTCAAGGAGATGGGCGCCCAGAACCCGGCCCTGGCCCCGCTGGTGATCGGCCCCGAGGCGGACGCCGAGCTGCTCGCCGCGGCCGCCGAGGAGTCCGGCTGCCCGTCGGCCGCGCCGCTGGGCGCGTACCAGGCGGTGGGTCAGCTGGTCGCCTCCACCTACCTGGCCGCGCTGCCCGCCGTCGCCCCCGAGTTCGGGGCCGACGAGGCCGAGGACGCGGACGGGACCGGCCCCCGCGGTGCCGGACGGCACGCCGCCCAGTAGCGGACACCGCGTGAACGGGCCCGGAACGGCACTTCCGTTCCGGGCCCGCCGCGCGTCCGCCGACGGCACCCGGCAGCGGCGCGGCACCGTCACCGCCCCACCCGGGTGGTGGGCGCGGCCGCGTCCTTCAGCCTGAGTCCCGGCACCTGCACCGGCCGGGACTGGCCCGCCAGGGTCGGCACCGACGCGGCGACCGCGTTCCACTGCGGCCGCTCGGTGCCCTCCTCGCCCGCCCTGCGGACCTGGAGCACCTCGGTCGTTCCGGCCCGGCGCAGCAGGATGTTCTTGGGCGCCCCGGCCTCCGGGTCCAGCCAGAGCTCGTTGCCGTCGAACTCGCAGTCCAGCACCAGCACGTCGTCCGGTCTGCCGTCGGCCCCGGCGCGGAAGGCGATCCCGGCCCTGCGGTAGCCGGTGAACCGGCTGCGGCTGAAGGTGACCGACTCCCCGGCGAGTTCGTGCCGGGCGGTGGAGACCGCGAAGTCGCTGTGCCCGGCGGCGTCGATCAGCAGCCCGTCGAAGTTGCTGCCCCGGTCCCGGCCGAGCGCGTGCAGCGCCACTCCCCCGCCCGCGTTGCCGTACAGCACGCTCGCGGTGTAGTCGAAGTCGTTGAGGTAGGCGCCGTGCTCGATGCCCCAGCCGCCGTTGTGGTAGGCGGCGAACTCGGTGACCACGTGGTGCCGCTGGGCGTTGAGCCAGACGAAGATGCCGTCCTGGAGGTTGTTGTGGGCCAGGCAGCGCTGGAAGGTCCAGACGCCCTCGCTGTTCTCCGGCCACTCGAAGCCGGAGGCTCCGGTGGCGCCCTGCACCCCGACGGCGACGCAGTCCACGGCCTTGCCGCCGGTGCCCGCGCCGAGGTTGAAGCCGGTCAGCCGGTAGGCCCGGGGGTTGGGTTCGAGCAGGGTGCGGGAGGCGACGCAGGACTCGTAGACGATGTCGTCGGAGGGCTGCTGGGGGGTGCGGGTGTCCAGCGGGCCGTCCCACCAGTAGGCGTCCTCCCAGGTCTCGTGGCTGACACAGCTGCGGAAGGTGATGCCGTGGCTGGCGTGCGGCACGAAGGCGTGGCTGCCCGCGTCGCGGACGACCACGCCCTCGACCACGGTGCCCCGGGTGGCGTCGCCGAGCCGGTGGAAGTGCAGCCCGTACCGGCCGAGCACCGGCGCGGTGACGGGAGCGGTGCCGTCCGGGCCGCGCCAGGTCTCCTTGGTGTCGGCGCGCGGCCCGACCCAGCGCAGCGCGGTGTGCCGGACGTCGGCCCGGCGGGTGCTGGTGAGGTGGACGTGGGCGCGGCCCTTGGCGCTGCCCTCGACCCGGACGCTGCGGGTGAGGTTGAGCAGCTCGGCGCCGACGGTGACGCCCCCTCCGGCGGCGACCCTGGGGTGCGGGTACTTGAGAGGGGTCGTCAGGGTGACGGTGGTTCCGCTGACGGACCGGACGGTGACGAGGTCGTAGGCGGCGGCGAAGCCGTCCTGGTCGGGCGGGCCGGTCGGGGTGACGGCCAGTTCGTCGCCGGGCAGCCAGCCGGCGGGCGGGGCGGCCAGGTCGACGACGGTGTCGCCGGCCCTGAGCTCACGCTCGGCACGGACCCAGGCGGTCTTGGCGGCGCCGTCCAGCCGCAGGTAGCCGGCGCCGGTGACCCAGAGGCCGACGTCGGTGTCGACCACTTTCATGCCGTCGCCCTGGAAGCGCTTCTCGTCGACGGCGGGGAAGCGGAGGGTGTGGACCCGGTCGCCGTCGGGGGCGAGGGCGAGGGCGCCGCGGATCTCGACGTTGCCCGCGGCGGCGAGGGTGAGGGTGCGGTCGGCGGCGAAGGTGAGGCTGCCGCCCGGCTCGACCAGCAGGGAGCCGACCTCGGCGTCGGTGTCGAGCAGGACCTTGTCGGTGATCCGGACGGCGCTGCGCGGTCCGGGCGGGCTGCCGCCCCAGCCGGCCCGGTCGGACCAGCGGCGGCCGCCCTGGTCGACGGTGGGCGCGGGGGCGGGCTGCTCGGGCGGTCCGGTGCCCGGGGCGGCGGTGGCGGCCGGCGGGGCGGCGCCGTGGCCGCCGTCCTGGCCCATCGGGGCGGCCGCCCCGGGCGGGTCGGTGCCGACGACGGCGGCCGGGGTGACCAGCCGGGTCTCGCCGGTCAGCGAGCGGCGCAGGACCTCCTCGCCGCTGATCGCCGCGAAGGCGGTGCCGACGGCCAGCCAGCGCAGTAATGCGCGGCGGCTTACGGGAGTTCGGGGTGGTTCGGGCGGGATGTCCGCTCTGCGATGTTTTGCCCTGCGATGCGCCCCGCGTGGCCTGGCGGCCGGACGGGCGGCGTCCGACTCCTCGTCGATGCCCATCGGTGCGTAGCCCTCCCCCCGGGCGGCTGCGTCGGCGCCGGCATGGTGCCGACACTCTGAAGCATAGGCAGTTGTGTTGGCCATGACGGGCGTTGCCGGAAATCGGTCATTTCTGATCATGAAGGACAGCGGTTCAGCACGGCTTTCGTAAACTGTGACGGTCATCACACATGTTTGCGGTTTGAAGCCGCCTCTGCTTAACGTGCTCCCCGTTCGTGGCCACACGGACCCAGCCCGTCCGCGACGCCGAGTCCTGCCGTCGGGCGTGCTGGCAGCGCAATACATCACGGCAGGAGCGGGGGAACCACAGGTAGTTCGCCCAGGACCGGTCCACGGACCGGACCCGGGCTAGGGGTGAAGCCGCGTCCACAGCGCGGCCGGGCTACTCCGGCCCGAATCCGACAGCTCACCTCGCAGGCGTGGGAGAGGACCACGTCTTCATGCTGCCCACCAACGGCACCCGTCTGTCCGGCCGCACCCGCCGCGCGATCGCCGCCCTCGGCGTCGCGGGCATCGGCCTCACCGTTCCGTGCCTCACCGCCGGCACCGCCTCGGCCGCCTCCGTCGCCACCTGGGACAAGGTCGCCCAGTGCGAGAGCACCGGCAACTGGAGCATCAACACCGGCAACGGCTTCTACGGCGGCCTCCAGTTCACCAACTCCACCTGGGCCGGGTTCGGCGGCACCGCCTTCGCCGCCCGTGCCGACCTCGCCACCAAGGACCAGCAGATCGCGATCGCCGAGAAGGTGCTCGCGGTGCAGGGCCCCGGCGCCTGGCCGGTCTGCTCGGTCCAGGCCGGTCTGACCAAGGGCGGCACCCCCGCCGCCGTGGACACCTCGGCCGCCGCCGCACCGGCCGCCAAGACCCCGGCCCCGGCCGCCAAGCCCGCCGCCGAGCCCGAGAACCCGGCCCCGGCCGCCTCCGACGCCGCCCAGCAGCGCACCGGCGCCCAGGACTGGCAGAAGTGGCACCGCCAGGCGGGCCAGGATGCCTCCGCCGACTACACCGTGGTCGCCGGCGACTGGCTCTCCTCCATCGCCGACAAGAACAACGTCCAGGGCGGCTGGGAGCGGCTGTACGAGCTCAACCGCGCCACCCTGGCCGAGGGCCCGCACAGCATCTACCCGGGCCAGCACCTGACCCTCGGCGACCGCGCCGAGGCGAAGGCCCCGGCCGCCGACAAGTCCGGCCAGGGCTTCGACTGGTTCAACCGCGCCAAGGACGCGCAGAACGGCTCCGGGACCGCCGCCAAGCCGGCCGCCGAGCCCGCCGCGAAGGCCGAGACCCCGGCCCCCGCCCCGGCCGCCACCGGCAGCATGGCCGCCGCCGTCTCCTTCGCCCAGTCGAAGGTCGGCCAGGCCTACGTCTACGGCGGCACCGGCAACGGCGGCTGGGACTGCTCCGGCCTGACCCAGGCCGCGCTGCGCGCCGCGGGCGTCTCCGTCCCGCGCGTCGCCGCCGACCAGGCCGCCGCGTCCACGCACGTCTCGCTGGACTCGCTCAAGGCCGGCGACCTGCTGTTCTGGTCCAACAACGGCCAGGACTCCGGCGTCTACCACGTCGCGCTCTACGTCGGCGACGGCAAGTACGTCGAGGCCGCCAACCCGAGCTCGGGCGTGCGGGTCCAGACCGTCGCCAACTGGGCTCCGGACTTCGCCGGCCGGGTCTGATCCGGTAGCACCTGGCCCCCGGGGAGAGTCGTCGCTCCTCCCCCCGGGGGCCGAGGCGTGCCCGCCTGCGGCACCGCCGCGACCACGGTCCCGGACAGTCATGGTCAAAGCCCGTCCCGGCGGGCATGCTGCTGCTCAGCACCCGAGGAGGAGTCACCATGGCCCAGGTCACCGTCTCGCTCGACGCCAATCTCGCCATCGACGCGATGATGCTGTCCGGCACCAAGAACCCGCAGGACGCCGTCGAACTGATCCTCCGCGACTTCCTGGAGCGGGGCCGGCGTACCGGGACCCGTACCGGTGACGCCGCCGACGGCCACCGGGTCACCCCGGACCGGCCCATCGTCCAGGAGGGCTGAGCGGAACGCCGAGGGGCCCGGGAGCGGTTCGCTCCCGGGCCCCTCGTGGTGTCCCTCGTGATGTCTCCTCAGCGCGCGCGGCCCCCGGTCGAGCCGCGCATCACCAGCTCCGGCTGGAACATGAACTCCCCGCGCTGGACGGCGTTCCCGCCGACCTCCTCCAGCAGGGCGTCCACGGCCGCGTTGGCCATCGCCTCCACCGGCTGGCGGACCGTGGTCAGCGGCGGCTCGGTGAAAGCTATCAGCGGCGAGTCGTCGAAGCCGACCACCGAGACGTCCTGAGGCACCGCCAGGCCCCGCTGACGGACTGCCCGGATCGCGCCGAGCGCCATCATGTCGCTGCCGCAGACGATCGCCGTGCAGCCCTTGTCCAGCAGCGCCCCGGCCGCCGCGTGCCCGCCCTCCACGCTGAACAGCGTGTGCCGGACGAGCTCCTCGGCCTCCTCCCGGGTGTGCCCGAGCACCTCCCGCAGGGCCGCCGTGAAGCCCTCGATCTTGCGCAGCACCGGCACGTACCGCCGCTGCCCGACGGCCAGCCCGATCCGCTCGTGGCCGAGTTCGGCCAGGTGCTGGACGGCCATCCACATCGCGGCCCGGTCGTCCGGCGAGATGAACGGCGCGTCGATCTTCTCGCTGTAGCCGTTGATCAGCACGAACGGCACCCCGCGCCCGGCCAGCCGGGCGTAGCGGTCGTGGTCGGCGGTGCTGTCGGCGTGCAGGCCCGAGACGAAGACGATGCCCGCCACGCCCCGGTCGACCAGCATCTCGACCAGCTCGTCCTCGGTGGAGCCGCCGGGGGTCTGGGTGCAGAGCACCGGCGTGTAGCCGTGCCGGCTCAGCGCCTGCTCGATCACCTGGGCCAGCGCCGGGAAGATCGGATTGCTCAGTTCCGGGGTGATCAGTCCGATCAGCCCGGCACTGCGCTGGCGCAGCCGGGTCGGCCGCTCGTAGCCGAGCACGTCCAGCGCCGCCAGCACGGTCTGCCGGGTGGCGGCGGAGACGTTCGCCTTGCCGTTGAGCACGCGGGAGACGGTGGCCTCACTGACCCCCGCCTGCGCCGCGATGTCTGAGAGTCGCGCCGTAGTCACGGTCCCAGAGCCTATTGCAACCACGTCAGACCGCCCACCAGTCGGTGCTGTCCGCGGCCAGCAGCGCCTCGCCGTCGACGACCCGGGGGTCGGCGCCGGCGGAGGTCAGCAGCAGCCGGCCGGGCGCGGGTATCCGGACCGGGGCGCCGGTGGTGTTGACGGTGCAGACGAAGGAGCCGCGGCGGAAGGCCAGGGTGCCCTCGGGGCTCTCCAGCCACTCGACCTCCCGGCCGGCGCCGAGGTCGGCGGTGTCCCGGCGGAGGGCCAGCGCGGACCGGTACAGCTCCAGGGTGGAGGTCGGGTCGCCGGTCTGCGCCTCGACGCTGAGTGCGGCCCACTCGGCGGGCTGCGGCAGCCAGGACGGGCCGCCGGCGTCCGGGCCGAAGCCGTACGGGGCCTCGGCGCCGGACCACGGGATCGGGACCCGGCAGCCGTCGCGGTAGCCGTCCTGGCCGGCCTGGCGGAAGAAGGACGGGTCCTGGCGGACCTCGTCGGGCAGGTCGGTGACGTCCGGCAGGCCGAGCTCCTCGCCCTGGTAGACGTAGGCGGAGCCGGGCAGGGCGAGCATCAGCAGGGTCGCGGCACGGGCGCGGCGCAGGCCGAGCGCGCGGTCACCGGGGGTGCGGATCTGGGTACCGAGGCCGGGCGGGTTGGCGAACCGGGTGGCGTGCCGGGTGACGTCGTGGTTGGAGAGCACCCAGGTGGTGGGGGCGTCGACCGGGCGCATCGAGTCGAGCGAGAGGTCGATCACCGCGCGCAGCTCGGCGGCGTCCCAGGAGGTGCCCAGGTACTGGAAGTTGAAGGCCTGGTGCAGCTCGTCGGGGCGGACGTAGTTGGCGGTGCGCTCGACGGTCGGGGTCCAGGCCTCGGCGACGCCGATCCGCTGTCCCGGGTACTCGTCGAGGATCTTGCGCCAGCTGCGGTAGATCTCGTGCACACCGTCCTGGTCGAAGAACGGCATGACGTCGTTGCCGAGCAGCTTGAGCTGGTCGCCGCCGCCGAGGTCGGGCAGGCCGGGGGCCTTGACCAGGCCGTGGGCGACGTCGATCCGGAAGCCGTCGACGCCCATGTCCAGCCAGAACCGCAGGATGGAGCGGAACTCGTCGGCGACGGCCGGGCTGTCCCAGTTGAAGTCGGGCTGCTCGGGGGCGAACAGGTGCAGGTACCAGTCGCCGGCGGTGCCGTCGGGGTTCTCCGAGCGGGTCCAGGCCGGGCCGCCGAAGATGGACTCCCAGTCGTTGGGCGGCAGTTCGCCGTTCTCGCCCTTGCCGGGACGGAAGTGGTAGCGCTCGCGCAGCGGGGACGCAGGACCCTCGCGCAGGGCACGCTGGAACCACTCGTGCTGGTCGGAGGAGTGGTTGGGGACGAGGTCCACGATGATCCGCAGGCCCAGCGCGTGGGCGTCGCGGATCAGCGCGTCCGCGTCCAGCAGGGTGCCGAACATCGGGTCCACCGCCCGGTAGTCGGCGACGTCGTAACCGGCGTCGGCCTGCGGGGAGGCGTAGAACGGCGAGAGCCAGACGGCGTCCACGCCGAGGTCGCGCAGGTAGGGCAGACGGCTGCGGATGCCGGGCAGGTCGCCCATGCCGTCGCCGTTGGAGTCGGCGAAACTGCGCGGGTACACCTGGTAGATGACCGCGTCCCGCCACCAGCCTCTGTCCGCGCCGGCACCGGCCTCGTGAGCGGTGGCGTCGGCGGCGGGCCGGGAGGTGTCGGCCAGGTTCTGGGTCATGGACGGTATCCCTTGGGACTAGGAGGCGGAGCGGTCGGTGGGTGAGGCCGTCGGCCGGTCAGGACTTCGAGGCGCCAGCGGTCAGCCCGGTCACCAGGTGGCGCTGCACCAGGTAGAAGAGGACCGAGGAGGGGATCGCGATCAGCACCGCGGTGGCGGCCATCAGGTTCCACTGGGCGTCGTGCTCGCTGACGAAGGTCTGCAGGCCGACGGCCAGCGTGTACTTGTCGGAGCTGAGCATGAAGGTGGAGGCGAAGGCGACCTCGGCCCAGGCGGTGAGGAAGGAGTAGAAGGCGGCGACCGCCAGGCCCGGGCGGGCGAGCGGCAGCACCAGCCGCCAGAAGGTGCCGAACGGGGAGAGCCCGTCGACCCGGCCGGCCTCGTCGATCTCCACCGGGATGGTGTCGAAGTAGCCCTTCAGCAGCCAGCCGCAGTACGGCACGGTGGTGGTCGAGTAGACCAGGATCAGGCCGAGGTAGCTGTCCAGCAGGCCGAGCCGGGAGAGGATCGTGTACATCGGCACGATCAGCACCGCGATCGGGAACATCTGGGTGACCAGCAGCGACCACATCAGCGGCTTGTGGCCGGGGAAGCGCATCCGGGAGACGGCGTAGCCGGTGGAGGCGGCGATCATCACGCCGAACACGGTGGTGACGCCGGAGACCAGGAAGGCGTTGCCGAACCAGCTCATGAAGTCGGTGTCGAACAGCACCGTGCGGTAGTTCGAGAAGGTGATCTTGTCGAGGATCGCGCCGGGGTGCAGGTAGTCGGTCTTGTCCGGGCCGAGCGAGACGTAGAGGATCCACGCCACCGGAAACAGGGCGACCAGGCTGGCCAGGATCAGCGCGCCGTGCATCAGGGTCTTGGCGAGCGGTCCGCTCTCGCCGCGGCCGCGGACCTTGGCGGGCCGGGCGGCGGGGGCCGCGGTGCGGGCTGCGGCGCGGGGGGTGGGTCGGTCGGTGGTGGTGCTCATCGGGGTGCCTCCTTCGTGGTCGTGCGGTTCGCCGGGTCAGCCGTTCGCGCGCTCGTTGCGGGCGAGCCAGCGGCGGTAGAAGCCGGTGAAGACGATCAGGATGGAGAGCAGGATCACGCCGTAGGCGGCGGACTGCGCGTAGTCCCGGGGCTGCTGGCCGAAGCCGAGCCGGTAGGCCCAGGTGACCAGCAGCTGGGCGTCCGGCGCGCCGTTGGCGCCGAACAGCAGGAAGATGACGGCGAACTGGTTGAACGTCCAGATCACGCCGAGCAGCACGACGGTCGAGGACACGGTGCGCAGCCCGGGCAGGGTGACGTGGCGGAACCGCTGCCAGGCGGTGGCGCCGTCCATCTCGGCGGCCTCGTACAGCTCGGCCGGGATCGACTGGAGGCCGCCGAGCAGCGAGATCATCATGAACGGCACGCCGACCCAGGTGTTGACCAGGACGGCGGCGGCCTTCTGGGCGAGCGGGTCGTCCAGCCAGCCGGGCTCGGGCAGGTGCAGCGCGGAGAGCAGGCCGTTGACGGCGCCGCCGTCGGCGAGCATCAGCCGCCAGGAGAAGACGGTGACGAAGGTCGGCACGGCCCAGGGCAGGATCAGCAGCATCCGGTAGACGGCGCGGCCGCGGAGCTTCTGGTTGAGCAGCAGGGCGAGGCCGAGGCCGATGGTGTAGTGCAGGCCGACGCAGAGGGCGGTCCAGGCGATGGTCCAGACGAAGTGCGACCAGAAGCGGTCGTAGGAGCCGGGGCCCCAGAGGATGTCGGCGTAGTTGTCGAGGCCGACGAAGTGATAACTCGCCGGGATCTCGTTGACGCCGATCTTCCTGGCCGAGTTGAGGCTGTTGGCGTCGGTGAGGGTGAGCCAGAGTCCCTCGGCGAGCGGGTAGAGCACCAGGACGCCGAGGACGAGCACGACCGGTGCGATCATCGCGTAGGCGTACCAGTGCTTGGCGTACGAGCGCTTGAGGCGCTCCATCAGGCCCGGACCCGGATCGCGCTGCCGGCTGCCCTGGCCGGTGGCGCCCTGCACGGCGACTGACATTTTCGACACCTTCTCGGGGAGGTCCGCCGCCTCGCTTCGGCGACTGCTGCTACGGGTCCGGCCGCCCGGCCCGCCGGGGGTCGGCGGGCCGGACGGCTGCGGGAGATGGACTACTTGGCGAAGCCCGGGAGGAGCTTGGCGTAGTCGGTGGCGACGGTGTTCAGACCGTCCTGGGTCGAGGTGCCCTGGACGACCTTGCCGAGGTTGGTGCCCAGCGAGGCGAACAGCGAGCTGTACTCGGGCAGTTCGGGGCGCGGCTTGGCGCTCGACAGCACGGACTGGAAGCCGGCGATACCGGGGTCGGCCTTGACCTCGGGGGTGAAGGCGTCGTCGCGGGTCGGCAGGGTGGAGTTCTTCTGCGCGATGAACGCCTGGCTCTCGGCCGAGGTCATGAAGGCGGCGAACTTCTCCGCGGCGGCCTTGTGGGCCTGGTCGGCACCGGCGTAGACGGAGATGTTGTGGCCGCCGGTCGGGGCGCCGCCCTTGCCGGCCGAGCCACCCGGGACGGGGGCGATGCCGAGGTTGGCCTTGTCGGCGAAGGCCGAGCCCTTGTAGATGTTGGTGATCTCCCAGGGGCCCTGGACGATCGCCGCGACCTTGCCGCTGTTGAAGGCGTCCATCATGTGCGCGTAGGCGTCGGTGGTGACGTCGGCCTTGGCGGTGCCGGGCGCGGTGAACAGCGACTTGTAGGTCTCGATCCCCTTGACGGCCTCGGGGCCGGCGACGGTGATCTTCTTGCCCTTGGCGTCGACGGTGTCGGTGCCCTCGCCGAACAGGAACGGCATCGCGTAGTAGCCGTCGGCGGCCTTCAGCCAGAAGCCGTCCACGCCGGCCTTGTCCTTGACGGTGGCGGCGACGGTCTTCAGCTCGTCCCAGGTGGTGGGGGCGGCGGTGATGCCGGCCTTGGCGAAGATCTCCTTGTTGTACAGCAGGCCGAGGGTGTCGGTGACCAGCGGCACGCCGTAGAGCTTGCCCTGGTAGCTCGCCTGCTGGATCAGGCTGGGCTGGAACTTGGCGGAGTCGGCGGCGGCCGGGGTGCCGTCCAGCGGCTCCAGGTAGCCGGCCTTGGCGAAGGCGGCGGTCCAGCCGACCTCGGAACGGAACACGTCCGGCGCGCCCTTGGCCCCCATGGCGGTCTGGAGCTTGTTCTGCGCCTGGTCGAACGGCACGTTGACGAAGTCGACCTTGACGTTCGGGTTGGCCGCCTCGAACTTCTTGACGAGCTCCTGGTAGTTCGGCGCCTCGTTGGTGGCGTTCGAAGTGTCCCAGTAGGTGAGGGTGACCGGCCCGTCGGCCTTGCCGTCCGAGCTGGAGCCGCTGCTGCCACAGGCAGCCATCGAGACCGCGAGGGCCACAACGAGGGCAGAGGCCGCGATGCCACGCCGCATGAGAACTCCTTGGAGGGTGGGGGTGCCCGAAATAGTGGGAGACAGGCGCATAATGGCTGCCTTGCCTCGCGCCGACCGCACCGTTGCTGCCGCCGGGCTCGGGAAGGAAGTTAACAGCGGGGCAACAGTCGCGGAAAGCCCTTGCAGCAAGTTTCTGCAAGAAAAAGCGATCGTTACACCCACGTGTCCTTCACGTTGCCGCACGGTAGTTGACAGGCAAGTGAGTTGTGGCGCTTTGTCCGGTTCGCCCCGGTCGACAGCTGCCGCCGGGGCCACCCTCCGTGGTGAAAGGCTCTTGCAGCGCCCCCGTCAGCCGGTGGTGCCGAGCCGGAACACCGTGGTCGAACGGAACTCCTCCCCCGGCCGCAGCACGGTGCTCGGGAAGTCCGGGTGGTGCGGGGAGTCCGGGAAGTGCTGGGTCTCCAGCGCGACCCCGGAGAACGGCCCGTACGGCACCCCGCTCGCGCCGCTGACCGCGCCCCGGAAGCCGTTGGCCGTGTAGACCTGGATCCCCGGCTCGGTGGTCAGCACCTCCAGGGTCCGCCCGCTGACCGGGTCCTCCAGCCGCGCAGCCCGGGCCGGGGCACCGTCCGCCGGGCGGGGGCGCAGCACCCAGTTGTGGTCGTAGCCGCCGGGGCCGGTCAGCTGCGGGTGCTCGTCGTGCACGGACTTGCCGATCGGCCGGGCGGAGGTGAAGTCGAACGGCGTGCCGGCCACCGGCTCGATCCGCCCGTACGGGATCTGCCGCCCGTCGGCGGGGGTGTACCCGTCGGCGTCCAGGGTGAGCAGATGGCCGAGCACGTCCCCGGAGCCCTCGCCGCCCAGGTTGAAGTAGGCGTGGTTGGTGAGGTTGACCACGGTCGGCGCGGCGGTCACCGCGTGGTAGCGGATCGCCAGCTCGCCGGAGGCGTCGAGGGTGTAGTCGACGGTGACGTCCAGCGCGCCCGGGAAGCCCTGGTCGCCGTCCGGGCTGTGCAGCCGCAGCCGGACGCCGTCGGGCAGCTCCTCGGCCGCCCACATCCGGTTGGCGAAGCCGTCCGGGCCGCCGTGCAGGGTGACCCCGCCGCTGGTCGGGGCGAGCGGGTGCTCCTCGCCGTCGAGGGCGACCCGGCTGTCGGCGATCCGGTTGGCGTACCGGCCGACCACGGTGCCGTAGTGGCGGGCCGGGCCGAGGATGTCGGCGATCCGGTCGCTGGAGAGCAGCACCTGGCCGGGGCGGCCGTCCCGGTCGGGGCCGACCAGGGTGTGCAGGGTGGCGCCGAGGGTGAGCACACTCGCCTCGTACGGGCCGGCCCGCAGCGTCCACCGCTCGATCGCGGAGCCCGCGCCCGAGGGGTCCAGGGGCTCGCGCCGCACGCTGGTGGTCCGCGACCCGTTCGCCGGGGGCGTCGCCATGACCTGCTCCTCACTGGCGGGCCACGGGGTGCGTGCCCACCCTTGACCGGGGTACCGCCCGGCCCCCGTACGGGCCCGGGTCGGCGTCAAGCCTAGTCAGCTGCGGGGGTGGCCGGGCGCTCATCGGGTCCGCGCGCGCCGCCCGCGCGGCGGCCTGCGTGCCGGGGGCGCCGGGGGTCCGGTCCACCCGGGCCCGGAACCGTCAGAGGCGGTCGGGCCGGTCGGGCCGGTCCGGCCGCTCGGGAAGCTCCGGACGCGCCCGGAGCTCCGGAAGCGCCAGGGGCTCCACCGGGTCCGAGCCGTCACGCGGCTCCGGCGCCCACGGCTCCACCGCCCGCTGCTCCGGCGCCAGCCCGAGGGCGGCGGCCAGACCGTCGGGCCCGCTGCCCGCCTTGCGGTAGACCGCGGCCAGCCGCCGGTTGACCAGGCTGAGCGGCAGCGCCAGCCGGTCGGCGATCCGCTGCGGCGGCACACCCCGGACGGCCAGCTCGGCGACGTCCCACTCGGGCTGGCTGAGCGTCTCCCGCACGTCGCCCAGCCGGTTCGGCCGCAGGCCGTAGTTGGCCAGCTCGCGCCGGGCCCGGTCGACCAGTCCGTCCGCGGCGCAGTGCTGGGCCAGCTCGATGCCCTGGTACAGGTACTCCTGGGCGTCCTCCAGCCGGCCGACCCGGCGCAGCGCGGCCCCGAGGTCGACCAGCGCCACGGCGTGCTCGTAGCCGGCCGGCGACTGGCCGAGGTGGGCCACCGCCCGCTCCAGCAGCTCGACCGCCTGCTGGCCGTCCTCGATCTGGGCGTGCAGCCGCAGCGCCGTCCCGATCGCCGAGGCGGTGCCGAACCGCTCCGCGTCGGCGACCGAACGGCGGGCGTATTCGCGGGCCCGCTCCGGCTCGTCCTCGGCGAGCGCGATGGCCAGGTGCGCGGCCCAGGGCGCCCAGACGGTGTTGTGCCAGCCCCGGATGTCCAGCTGCGCTCCGGCCTCGGTGAGCGCGGCGGCCGCACCGGCGGGCCGGCCGACGGCGAGCAGCAGCTTGCCGTACAGCGAGGCGGCGTCCGGCAGCACCATCGCGGTGGCGTGGTACGGCGGGTGGAAGCCGAAGCCGAGCGCGAGTTCCCAGGCCTCCTGGCTGCGGCCGCGGGCGATCAGGGTGTCGATCAGTACGCCGACCGCGTCCCAGGCCAGCGGCAGCTTGGACCCGATCCGCTCGGAGAGCCGCAGCGCGCGGCGCAGGAAGTCCTCGGCCTCGGCGAGCAGACCGCGCCGGAACCGGGCCAGGCCCATCAGGAAGTAGGCGAAGCCCCGGTGGGCACCGGACCAGCCCGCCACCTCGAACTGGACGATGGCGTCCGAGAACAGCCGCTCGGCCTGGGCGATCCGGTCGTTGTAGGTGTAGGCGAGGCCGAGCGTGGCGGGCAGCTCGAAGCCCCAGATGTTGTCGGTCCAGCCGAGACCCTTCGGCAGCCGCCCGTTGTCCAGCACGTCGTCCGCGTGCCGCAGCACCTCGGTCGAGGGCGCGCCGCGCAGGGTGAGGTCCCAGGCCCGCAGCGCCAGCACCGCCCGGTCGGCGGCCTCGCGCCCGGTGAGGCTGTCGCACAGGGCGCCCAGCCGGGCGGAGCGGGCCGGCCCGTCCTCCTCGGACTTGCGGAAGGCGTGCCACATGAACGACGCGGCCTCCAGCCGCAGCCGGCGCGCCGGGTCCCCGAAGGTGTGCTCGGCCTCCTGCTGGCAGACCAGGGCGGCCTGGCGCAGCTCGCCGCTGTGCGCCAGCACCTCGGAGAGCCGGAAGGTGGCGTCCACCCGGAGCGAGGGGCGCAGCGGTCCCTCCTCCGGGTCGAGCGCGAGCTTCAGCTGGTTGACGGTGGCGACCGGGTCGGTCAGCAGCGCCGAGCAGCCCAGCTCGTAGAGCACCTCGGCGCGGTCCTGGTCGTCCGGCGGTTCGGCGAGCGCGCGGTGCAGACAGCGCTGGGCGGCCTCCGGCGCGCCGATCAGCAGGTGTTCGGAGGCGGCCCGGCGGAGTTTGCGCACCGTGCGGTCGTCGCCCTCGCCCGCGAAGGTCTCCACCAGGTGGCGGGAGGCGGCGAGCAGGCCGAGCCCGGCGTTCTCGATCTCGGCGGCGGCCACGCCGTGCATCCCGGTCCGGGTGGCCTCGGGCATGGTGTTGTAGATCGAGCTGGCGATCAGCGGGTGGACGAATTCGAGGTTGCCGTTCGGCGTGACGGTCAGGACGCGCTGCTTGCGCAGTTCCTTGACGGACTCGCGGGCGCCCTCGGTGGACTGGGCGGAGATCCGGGTGGCGAGGTCGGGCCGGATGTCGGTGCCGAGCATCGCGGCGGCCCAGGCGAACCGCAGGGTGGCCGCGCCGAGCCGGTCCAGCCAGGACTTGAGGGTCATCCCGGTGGCGTCGACGGCGAGTTCGCGGAGCTGGAGCGAGTTCTCCTCGACCGGGTCCAGTTCCTGGTCGCGGACCTGGTCGAGCAGGGCGACGGCCTCGAACGGATTGCCGTTGACGACGTTCCAGAACTCGTAGCAGAAGGCGTCCTCGGCCCGGTCGCCCAGCTCGGCGCGGATGATGTCGGTGACGGCGACCAGCGAGAGCCGGCTCAACTCGTGCCGACGGGTGGCCAGCGAGGCGACGGCGCGGTGGTGGTCCTGGGACTCCTGCTGCCAGTCGGCGGTGTCGTCGCGGTAGGCGAACACCAGCAGCACCGGCAGTTCGCGCGCCCGGACGGCGAACTGCGCCAGCCAGCTGAGGGATTCGAGGTCGGCCCAGTGCAGGTCGTCGACGAGCATCACCAGCGGGGCGCGGCGCGGGGCGAGCTGGGTGAGGACGAAGTCCAGGCCGTCCCGGACACCCTGCGGGTCGAGCCGGCGGGCGCCCTTCTTGGGCTGCTTGAGGCCCATGGCCGGGCCGACGACCTCCTCCCAAGTGCCCATCACCTGGCGGAACTCGCCGGCGCCGAGGCCGCCGAGCACCGGCTGGAGGAGCTGGCGCAGCACGTGGTACGGCTCGTTGAACTGGCGCTCGCCGCCACGGGCGAACAGCACGGTGGCATTGGGGCGCAGCTTGGCGATCCGGCGGACCTCGTGCAGCAGGCTGGTCTTGCCGATGCCGGGGCGGCCGGAGAAGGTGAGGAGTTCGCCGATCTCGGTGCCGCCGGCCGCGAAGTCGCGGCAGAGTTTGTCCACCGCCGCCTCGGCGGAACGGAGTTCGGCGTCACGGTCACGCAACCTGACCCGGTTGGGGGCGCCTTCCGCCTCCCGCGCGCCGGTCGTCGCCTCCGCCCGGAATTCGCTGTCCCGCTCGGTCACCGTCGCGCCTCCGCCTCGCTGTTCCCTGCCCGTGGAGCCGAGAGTAGCGCCGCCCGGGGTGTGGTGGAGCGCATTCACGCAGGCGGGGGCCGAGATCGAGGGTTCGGCGAGCTTGCCGAGGGCAATTGCCCTATATCCCTAACGTCGGATCATTGCATCGGATACTCTACGGCCCGCAGGCCAAGTTGATCATGTCGTGCCAATCCGTCACCAACCGGCCGCGCAACCCCAACTCCCCCACCGACAGCAGCAATACCTTAAGCGCCCCCACCCTCCGCAGCTCCGGGAGTCCGATGTCTGACGACACCTCACTTCAGATTCCGTTCCCGTACCGTCGCAGTGCCCACGGGCCGTACGCCACCGAACTGCACCGCGCCTGGCTCACCCGCCACCCGCTGCTGGCCGACCCGACCCACCCGTCCTACGCGCACTGGGAGGTCGTCGACCTCGCCGCCCTCGGCTACCCCGACGCCGGGCCGGACGAACTGGCCCTGGCCGCCGACCTCATGGGCTTCTACTTCCTCTTCGACGACCAGTTCGACGGCCCGCTCGGCCGCCGCCCCGCCGAGGTCGCCCCCATCTGCGACCGGCTGGTGGCCGTCCTGCACGGCGCCCGGCCCGACCGGAACTCCCCCGTGGAAACCGCGTTCGCCGACCTCTGGCAGCGCAGCGTCCAGGGCATGCCGGCCCGCTGGCAGGCGCGCGCCGCGTACAACTGGGAGTACTACCTGGCCAGCCACCCCGCGGAGGCGGCCGGCCGGATAAGCCCGCGGCCGCCCGACCGGGCCGGCTACCAGGTACTGCGGCGCGGCACCGCCGCGATGGAGACCATCTTCGACATGGTCGAGCGACTCGGCCACTTCGAGGTCCCGCCGGCCGTCCTGCACCACCCGGTGCTGCGTCAGATCCGCCAGCTCGCCGCCGACATCCCCTCGCTCACCAACGACGTCCGGTCGTTCCCGCTGGAGGCTCCGCGCGGCGACGTCAACAACCTGGTGATGATCGTCCAGCGGGAGCGGGACTGCTCGGCCGAGTCGGCCTGCGCGGTGGTGATGGCCGAGGCCCAGCTGATGGCCGAGCGCTGCCGCGAGCTGTACGAGCGGCTCCCCGACGTGTACCGGGAGCTGGGGCTGGCCCGGGTCGAGCGGATCGTCGCCCAGCGCTACGCCGACGGCCTGGTCACCTGGCTGGCCGGCTACCTGAGCTGGGAGCGCCGCACGGGCCGCTACCAGGAGGCCTGACGGCAAGTCGCTCGCTCGTATGCGAGCGCCTCGGGGCGGGGTCACCCGCAGGGCCCGCGGCCGAAGCTCGGCGGCCGGAATGCGCCACCCTCCGTGGACGGGCGCCGTACGGACCGTAGCCGAACCGGCCGCCCGCCGGTTAGGGTGCTGCTCGGCGGGCGCCCCCCGGAGCGGGGCACGCCCGACCCGCGTGTGTGTCCGTACCCTCCGCCGGGCCGCCCTGCACGGCCCGGCGCGCCGCCCGGCCCACGCGCCGGTGCGGCGCCCCGACAGCGCGAGGAGGCACCAGAGCATGCCGGTCTACCAGCCCCCCGGACAGCCCGGATCCATCGTCGAGTACCGCCCCCGCTACGAGCACTGGATCGGCGGCCGATGGACACCACCGGTCCTCGGCCAGTACTTCGAGAACCCCAGCCCGGTCACCGGCGAGGTCTTCACGGAGGTCGCCCGCGGCACCGCCGAGGACATCGAGGCCGCCCTCGACGCCGCCCACGCCGCCGCCCCGGCCTGGGGCCGCACCGCGCCCGCCGAACGCGCCCAGGTCCTGCTGCGGATCGCCGACCGGATCGAGCAGAACCTCGAACGGCTCGCCGTCGCGGAGAGCTGGGAGAACGGCAAGCCGGTCCGCGAGACCCTGGGCGCCGACCTGCCGCTCGCGGTCGACCACCTGCGCTACTTCGCCGGCGCGCTGCGCGCCCAGGAGGGCGGCCTCTCCCAACTGGACGAGGACACGGTGGCGTACCACTTCCACGAGCCGCTGGGCGTGGTCGGCCAGATCATCCCGTGGAACTTCCCGATCCTGATGGCGGTCTGGAAGCTCGCCCCGGCCCTTGCGGCAGGCAACGCGGTCGTGCTGAAGCCCGCCGAGCAGACCCCGGCCTCCGTCCTGCTGCTGGTCGAACTGACCGCCGACCTGCTGCCGCCGGGCGTGCTCAACGTGGTCAACGGCTACGGCCTGGAGGCCGGCCGCCCGCTGGCCTCCAGCGACCGGATCCGGAAGATCGCCTTCACCGGCGAGACCACCACCGGCCGGCTGATCTCGCAGTACGCCAGCGGCAACCTCATCCCGGTCTCGCTGGAGCTGGGCGGCAAGAGCCCCAACCTGTTCTTCGCCGACGTCGCCGCCGAGCGGGACGCCTTCTACGACAAGACGGTCGAGGGCTTCGCGATGTTCGCCCTCAACCAGGGCGAGGTCTGCACCTGTCCGAGCCGGGCGCTGATCGAGTCCTCGATCTACGACCGGCTGCTCGCGGACGGCCTGGAGCGGGTCCGTTCGATGCGCCAGGGAAACCCGCTCGACACCGAGACCCAGGTCGGCGCGCAGGCCAGCGACGAGCAGCTGCGCAAGGTCCTCTCCTACATCGAGATCGGCCAGGCCGAGGGCGCCAAGGTGCTGGCCGGCGGCGAGCGGGCCGACCTCGGGGGCGCGCTGGCCGGCGGCTACTACGTGACGCCGACCGTCTTCGAGGGCGTCAACGGGATGCGGATCTTCCAGGAGGAGATCTTCGGCCCGGTCGTCGCGGTCACCCGCTTCGAGGACTTCGACGACGCGATAGCGCTCGCCAACGACACCCAGTACGGCCTCGGCGCCGGCGTCTGGACCCGCAACGGCACCACCGCCCACCGGGCGGGCCGCGCCATCCAGGCGGGCCGGGTGTGGACCAACTGCTTCCACGCCTATCCGGCCCACGCCGCCTTCGGCGGCTACAAGAACTCGGGCATCGGCCGGGAGAACCACAAGGCCCTCCTGGAGCACTACCAGCAGACCAAGAACCTCCTGGTCAGCTACTCCCCGCAGGCCCTGGGCCTGTTCTGACCGACCGGCCCCCGCACTGCCGACGGGGCCGGAACGCGGAGTGGGAAGTCGGTCCGGCCGACTTCCCACTCCGTACGCCACTCCCCGTGGCCCGGTCTCGGGGACCCCTGAGGGCAAATCACCCGTATCGGGATGTAAGCACATGAATCACCGGAAATCTCCGACGCGCCGCCGACATGCGCGGCGAGTCCCGTCCGACGCCCTAAACAGGAGTCCCCATCGCTTCGACTCCTGGGAGACCGGATGGCCATCGCCACCGCCAAACTGACCGACCCGACCGTGCGCGCCGCCGTCACCGCGATCAACGCGGGCGACCGGCAGGCCTTCGTCGACCTGCTGACCCCCGACGCCACGATGTCCGACGACGGCTCCGACCGCGACCTCCAGGACTGGATCGACCGGGAGATCTTCACCGTGCGCGGCCATATGGAGGTCCGCTCCGAGTCCGACGGCGGCCGGGCACTGGTCGCCGACTTCCGCAACGAGACCTGGGGCGAGATGCGCACCGCCTGGCGCTTCACCGTCGAGCACGGCCGGATCGGCCGCTTCGAGACCGGCCAGGCCTGACCCCGGCGCCAGGTCACCGGGGACGGCCGGGGCGGGTCAGGACGCCCCGAGCGTCAGGACACCCCGAGCGACTCCCGCACCGCCCGGATCAGCGCGCGGGAGCGGACGTCCCCGGTGACCCCGGGCTGCATGCCGTTGGTGACGTAGCCGAAGCCGATCCCGAGTCCGGGATCGGCGAAGCCCAGCGAACCGCCCCGGCCGGGGTGCCCGAAGCTGGCCGGCGAGGCCATCAGCGCGGTCGGGCTGTGCCGGAAGAAGCCCAGCCCGAAGGTCGAGTTGACGATCAGCACCCGGTCCGGGCCGCTCACCACCGGCCCGACCGCCCGGGCCAGCACCTCCGGGCCGAGCAGCGGCGGCAGCGTCCCGCCGCCGCTGCCGTACCGGTCCGCCGCGCCGACCAGCGCCGCGTAGAACCGCGCCACCGAGCGCGCGGTGCCGATCCCGCCCGCGCCGGGGATCTCGGCGGCCTGCACCGCCGGGTCGTTGAGGTCCACCCCCGGGCGTACCGAGGCGAAGGCCCGCGCGGTCAGCGAGGCCGGGTCCTGGTAGGCGTCCCGGACCGACTGCTTGGGGCGCAGCCGCAGGCCGCTCGGCCCGGTCCTGGCCGAGGCCGGCGCGGGCAGGTCGACCAGCCGGCCGACCCGGGGCGCGGCGCCGGACGGCAGCCCGATCCACAGGTCGAGGCCGAGCGGCCGGGCGATCTCCTCGGCGAAGTACTGGCCGACGGTCCGTCCGGCGACCCGGCGCACCACCTCGCCGACCAGCCAGCCGAAGGTGTACGGGTGGTAGCCGTGCGCGGTCCCCGGCTCCCAGGCGGGCCGCTGGGCGGCCACCGCGGCCGCCGCCCGCTCCCAGGTGAGCACGTCCTCCAGCCGCAGCGGCACGTCCAGCGCGGGCACGCCCGCCTGGTGCGACAGCAGCCAGCGCACCGGCACCCCGCCCTTGCCGGCCGCCGCGAACTCCGGCCAGTAGGAGGCGACCGGGGCGTCCAGGTCGAGCTGTCCGC
This sequence comes from Streptomyces sp. XY431, assembly GCF_001279805.1. Taxonomy (NCBI): domain Bacteria; kingdom Bacillati; phylum Actinomycetota; class Actinomycetes; order Kitasatosporales; family Streptomycetaceae; genus Streptomyces; species Streptomyces sp. XY431. Next base: position 3,765 of record NZ_LGDO01000503.1, on the reverse strand, counting down.
GCTCGGCGAGCAGCAGCGCGGTGGTCGCCGTCAGGCCCTTGGTGACCGAGCGCAGCACCTGCGCGGTGTCGGCCGTCCACGGCACCGCCGGCGCCGGCCGGCCGCCGACCTCCGGCCGGGCGTCGCCGCCCCACAGATCGACCACCTTCCGGCCCCGTACGTACAGCGCGAACGCCGCGCCGAGCTCGCCGTGGTCCCGGAAGTTGCGGGCGAAGGCCTCCCGCACCGGCTCGAAGCCGTCGGCCGTCTCGCCCCAGATCTCCACCACCGCGCGCCGTCCCCGTCCTCGTCGGTCGTTCGTACGTCCATCGTTCGTGTGTCCGTGAATCGCCCGGAAACCCTAACCTGTCGGTCATGACCTCACCTTCCGAAGAGCTGCTGGACGTCGTCGACGAGCACGACCGGGTGATCGGGACCGAGACACGCGGGGAGGTGTACCGGCGGGGGCTGCTGCACCGGTGCGTCTTCGTCCTGGTCCGCGACCCGGCCGGGCGGATCTTCGTGCACCGGCGCACCGACACCAAGCTGTTCGCGCCGGGCGCCCACGACATGTTCGTCGGCGGCGTGGTGGGCGCCGGCGAGACGTACGAGGAGGCCGCCGTCCGGGAGGCCGAGGAGGAGCTGGGCGTGACCGGGATCGTCCCGCGCCCGCTGTTCCGCTTCGTCTTCCGGGGCGACGGCCTCTCCTGGTGGTCCGATGTGCACGAGGCCGAGTGGGACGGCCCGGTGGACCCGCAGGAGTCCGAGGTGGCCTGGCACGCCTGGCTGACCCCGGACGAGCTGGCCGAACGCCTGGCCCGGGACGAGTTCGTCCCGGACGGCCTCGAGGCGTACCGCCGCTACCTGGAGCACCACCGGCCCTGACCGCGCCTGACCCGGGCCGATAGGGTGGCGCGCATGGCATCCCGCACGCCGTCGGCCCCCTCCTCCGCGCCCGCGCGCGGCGACCGTCCGGAGCGCGCCGGGCGGTCCGCGCGGTCCGGCACACCGGAACCGGCGGGCGAGGTGGTCGAGGCGGGCCGAGCGGTCGGGGCGGTCGGAGCGGATAAGGCCGGGGCGGGAAAGACCGGGGCGGGCAAGGCCGGGCGGCCGCGCCGGCGGCTGAGCGTCGACGAGCGGCGCGAGCAGCTGATCGCCGTCGCGCTGGAGCTGTTCAGCCACCGCCCGCCGGAGGAGGTGTCGATCGACGACATCGCCGCCGCCGCGGGCGCCTCCCGCCCGCTGGTCTACCACTACTTCCCGGGCAAGCAGGCGATCTACGAGGAGTCGCTGCGGCGGGCCGGCCAGGAGCTGTCCGCCCGGTTCGAGGAGCCGGCCGACGGCCCGCTGTCCGAGCGGCTGTACCGGGTGATGGGCCGCTACCTGGACTTCGTGCAGAGCCACGGCCCCGGCTTCGCCGCACTGCTGCGCGGCGGCTCGGTGACCGCCAGCACCAACACCTCGGCGGTGATCGACGAGGTCCGCAAGGCCGCGCACGAGCAGATCCTCGGCCACCTGGCGCTCCCCTCGCCCAGCCCGGGGCTGCGGCTGACCGTCCGGGCCTGGATCGCCAACGCCGAGATCACCTCGCTGGAGTGGCTGGCCGACCGCTCGGTGCCGCTGGAGGAGCTGCAGCTGCACCTGGTGCAGGAGTTCGTCGCCTCGCTCACTCTGACCGCCGCCCGGGAGCCCGCGCTCGCCGCCGAGCTGGCCGGCTTCTTCGCCGGGGAGCGGCCGGACGGCCCGACCGGGAAGCTGGTCCGCGACCTCGCGGGCCTGCTCGCCGTCCCCGGCCTGGCCGACACCCTGGCCGTCCTGGCCGTCCCGCCGGCGCCGGAGGAGCCCCGGGAGCAGGTCTGAACGCGGGCCGCACCGCGGGCGGCCGGTTCTGCCGCGTCGGCGGCCTCTGATAGGAATGTGCACGGATCCGACGGCCCGCCGGGCACCCTCGGGCCGGGATCCGGACCAGCGAACGCACAGCGAGCAGAGCGGGGGGCTCAACAGTTGACCCAGGACGGCCAGTTCAGCGCGGAGGCGACTCCCTTCGCGGCGGCGGAGCGGGTCTCCGCGACGCTCGGCAGCCTCACCGACGCGCTCTTCGACGCCCGCGCCTCGCGCCACCCCGCGGCCGTGCTGACGGAGCTGCGGTCCACCGCGCACCCGGCCACCGAGGCCCTGTTCCAGCTGCCGCTGGCGCCCAACGGCCCGGTGCACACCGCCGTCGGCCGGCTCGGCACCGTGGTCACCGCCGGCACCGCCCGCCCCGGCAGCGGTGCCGCGCTCGCCCCGCTGGCGATCGGCGGGCTGCTGGCCCGCTACGGCGCCGCCGGCCCGGTCCGGGGCGCGGCGGGCGGCTCCCCGGAGGCCCTCACCGCCGGGCACTTCGACCTCCCGGTGACCGGCGAGCCCGCCGATCCCAAGCTCCGCCCCGCGTTCGCCGCGCCGCTGGCCGCCCTCGCGGCCGGGCAACAGACCCGGCAGCCGGTCGAGCTGCCGACCGGCGCGGGAGCCGAGGTCCGACTGGTGGTCCCGCCCGGCTTCCACGCCCTCACCGCGCCCGGCGGCCCGCCCGGGGTCTCCGCCCGCACGGTGTCCACCGGCCCCGTGGACGGCATCCCGGCCGGCCTCGGGATCGCCCCGGCCACCGGCGCGGCCGCCGCCGAGCTGACGGCCCACCTGGCCGAGACCGCCGAGGAGCTGTTCAGCGGCACCGCCCCGGCCGACCGCCGCGAGTTCGCGCTGATCGCCGCCGCCCTGGCCGATGTCGTCACCGCCTCCGGCGCCGTCTACGCGGGCGTCGCGGCGGTCCAGGTGGACGGCAGGGCGGCCGACGCGACACTGGTCGTCTCGCTGGCCCGCCACCCGCTGCCGATCACCGGCCTGGCCACCGAGCTCGCCACCGTGCGGCGGCACGCCGAGGTGTGGACGGTGCTGCTGCCCGCCGGGCCGGCGGCCGTCCTGGTCGAGGGCCGCAGTGTGCCCGTCCCGGGCCCGCTGGCCGCCGACGGGGTGCGCCGCTGGGCGGTCACCTCGGTGGTCGAGGCGTTCGTCCCGCTGCCGGACGGCGCCTCGGTGCTCTGCGTCCAGCTGACCACCGCCCAGCCGCAGGACTGGGAGCTGTACACGGACGTCTTCGCCGAGCTGTTGAAGTCCGTGCAGTTCGGCTGGGACGGCGTCCCCGCCGCTCCGACCGCGCCGCTCCCCGCCGCCCAGCTGCCCGCCGCCACCGTGCTCCTCGTCCCGGCCGCCGAACCGGCGCCGGTCGCGCACCCGGCGGCGCACCAGGCCCCCGTCGCGGCCCCGCCGATGCCCGCCGCGGCCCCGGTGGCGCCTCCGACGCCTCCCGTCACCGACCTGCCGCCCGTCACCGACCTGCCCCGGGTCGCCGCCGCCGGGCCCGGCTCCGCCGCCGAGGACGAGGCCGCCGAACTCCCGGTGCACCTGCGCGGCACCCCGGTCCGCGTCCCTCCGGCCGACTTCAACCCCTTCGCCCCGGTCGCCGACCCGACCCCGGCGCAGCCGATCCTGATCCCCGAGGACGCGCCCGCCGCGCCCAAGGGCACCCCCGTGACGGTGCCTCCGCCGGACTTCGACCCCTTCGGCATCCTCGGCACCCCCGCCGCCGCGCCCGCCACCGAGAGCCCGGAACCGCCCAAGGGCACGCCCGTCATGGTGCCGCCCCCGGACTTCGACCCCTTCGGCATCCTCGGCACCCCCGCCGCCACGCCCGCCGCCGAAACCCCGGAGCCCCCCAAGGGCACGCCCGTCATGGTGCCCCCGCCGGAC
>NZ_LGDO01000502.1:0-39084 GCF_001279805.1 Streptomyces sp. XY431 | reverse complement strand
GGCGGGGGTGGTCGCCGCGGGGGTGTCGGGGGCGGGGCGGTAGCGTCGAGTTGATCGTCCGCCGGGTGCCGGCGGGCCCTGTTTCCGGAGGTTCCCTTGCCGCAGATCCTGGTCGACCACTCGGCCGATCTCGACCTCGACCGTGCCGTCTTCGCCGAGGAGGTGCACCGGGCGATCACCGAGGTGATCGACACCACCGTGGCGGACTGCAAGACCGTCTTCCGCCCGGCCGCGCAGTACGTGGTCGGCGACGGGACGACGGGGGAGGCGGTGGTGCTGGTGGAGATCAAGATCCTGGCCGGCCGCAGTGCGGAGCAGCGCGCGGAGCTGACCGCACGGGTGCTCGCCGTGCTGGAGTCCTGCGTCACCGTGCCGGCCGCGATAGGGGTCGAGGTCACCGAACTGGACCGTGCCACCTACCGCTTCGTCCATCACAAGTAGCGGCTCCGGCGCCCCGGCCGACGCGCCCCGGCCGACGAGCGCCGGCCGGGGCGCGCGGGGTCCGGTCAGCTCACGCAGGTGACGATGACCTCCCAGTAGCCGGGGGCGATCACCTCGACCTCCGAGCTGCACTGGGCGTCGGTGTAGCCCGCGGCGTGCGCGGCGGCCCAGGCCCGGGTGGTGGCGGCGGACGGGTTGGGGCCGTAGGCCCTGAAGTACTTGGTCGCGGTGACCGACGCGTCGGCGGCGGTACCCGCGACGCCGAGCAGGGCCGCGGTGGTGAGGGCCACGGCGGCGATGCGGCGAGGAAGCGAACCCATGGCTGTTCTCCACTGTCCTGGATGGGATGGTGCGGGAAACGGCACGTGCGCTGTCGTTGCAAGCAGGGACTGTAGCAACCGATGTGACGGTCCGACAGACGTCCGGCGGCCGGCATCGATCGGGGGCGGAGGGGGTCCGCGCCCCGGGGTGTTGGACCGCGTCGTCCCGTCGAATGCAATTCATTTCAGTTTATATTCTGGCGCGGCACCCAAGCTCGCCCGGCGGTCGCGAGCGGACTTCGTCGCCTCCGGTCGGCCCCGTGGAAGTCGGCCCTGACCTGCGCACTCGACCGCATCCTGCCAGGGGGTCTGCCGATCGGCGGTGTGTCGTTCTCTTGACGCGGGTGACACGGGTTCATCACTCTTGGCTCGGCCAGCTGGTGTGGCTGTGATGGAGAATCTCATTCATCTCAGCTCATGCCTCCTCATGGCCTCGACCACGAGTCGTGGAAGGAGGTGTCCGTCATGAAGAAGATCGTCGTCCGCAAGGCCGGCCCGGTCCGCCTGACCAGCACGGCGCGTGCGCTGTACCTGCCGTGGGACTGCATGGTGCAGGTCTGATCCGACCCCGAGGGCAGGGGACGGCGGTGCCGGTCGGGCGCATCACGACCGGCACCGCTCCTGTCGCCCGCTCCATCCGTTCACCCGCTCCACCCGTTCACCCGCTCCACCCGTTCACCCGCTCCGCTCGTGAGCCCGCTCCACCCGCCCGTTCCTCCGCCCGCCCACCTCCCGCAAGGAGGCCCCGTGCACTCCCCGGTGGACAGCAACTCCGACGCCCCGGGCCTCGACCTGGACCGACCGTTGCCCATGCGCCGGCTCGTCTACCTGGAGGAGGCCGACGAAGTCACCATCGGCAGCCCGGAGACCGACACCTACGCCGTCTTCCCGGCCGACGGTGCGGAGCTGGTCCGGATGCTGGCCGACGGCCTCACCCCGCGCGAGGCGGCCGAGCGCTACCGGACCGCGCACGGCGAGAGCGTGGACATCGCCGACCTGGTCGACGTCCTCGCGGAACTCGACCTCTTCCGCCCCGCCGACACGCCGACGGCGGAGACCGTGCCGGTGCGCTGGCAGCGCCTGGGCGGACTGCTCTTCGGCCGGCCGGCGCTGGTCGGCTACGCGCTCCTGACGGCCCTCGCCGCAGTCGAGATGGTCCGGGTGCCCGCCCTGGTCCCGCGCACCGACAACCTGTTCTTCACCACGTCCTACACCCTCGTCGTCCTGCTCCTGTTCTTCGGCCAGGCGCCGCTGCTGGCGCTGCACGAGGCGTTCCACGCGCTGGCCGGGCGCCGGTTGGGCCTGCGCTCACGGCTCTCGGTCGGGCACCGCCTGGTGTACCTGGTGCTGGAGACCTCGCTCGACGGGCTGGTGAGCGTGCCGCGCCGACAGCGCTACCTGCCCATCCTGGCGGGCATGCTGGCCGACGTGCTGGCGATCGCGGTCCTCACCCTGATCGCCGACGTGACGCGCGGGGGCGCCGCCACCGTCGCCCGGCTCTGCCTCGCGATCGCCTACGCCACGGTGCTGCGGCTGGCCTGGCAGGGCTTCTTCTACCTGCGCACCGACCTCTACGTGCTGCTCAGCACCGCGCTGGGCTGTGTGAACCTGCACGCCGCCGCGGTCGACGTGCTCCGCAACACCGTCCGGCGGGTCACCGGGCGGCCGCCGGTGGACCTGGAGGTGCACCACCCCGTCGACCGGCGGGCCGCCCGCTGGTACGCCTGGCTGATGGTGGTGGGCTACGCGTTCACCCTGACGATGTTCGCCGGCGTCGTCGTACCGACGGCGTACCGGCTGCTGCACGACGTGTGGCTGCGGATGACCGGTCAGGGGTCGACGGCCGCCCGGCTGGACTCGATCGTCCTGCTGCTGCTGAGCCTCGCGCAGACCGCCGCCGTCGTGGTCCTCGCCGTCCGGGAGCGCCGCGCTGCCCGGCGCCCGGTCCCTGCCAGGACCGCCTGACCCTGGACCGCCGCACCTCGTCGCCACGCGTACCGAGGCACCACGAGCACTGAGGAACCACGCGCACTGAGGAACCACGCGCGCCGCGTCGTCACCCGCGTCACCACCTGCCCCACCTCCCCGTCACCGCACGAAAGGCAGCTGTGCCATGGCCGAACACCGCCACCACTGGGTCCGCGCCGCCGGGCGCCCCGCTCGCGTCGCCGCCCGCGCGACGCTCGACCTGCCGCCCGTGCTCGCCGTGGTGAACGCCGACCGCCGACTGCGCGGGCCCTACACCGCCGTCGGCTCGGTCCTGCGGGCGACCCTGCCCGACGCGCTCGCGCGCTGCCCCGAAGCCGTCACCGGGCACGACATCGAGATCCTCTCGACCACCCCCGAACTGCGGGACCTGGTGCCCGCCACCCGCGAGACGCTCACCTCGCTCGCGGTGCCCAAGGAACGCACCCGCTTCTACTCCGCGCTGCGCACCCTGCGGATCGCCCACGGCCTGGTCGAGTTCCTGGAGGCGTACCTGCGCGCCCTCGGCACGGGCCCGCACACCCTGGTCGTCGAGGACGCGCACCGGGCCGATCCGACCGACGGCGAATTCCTCGCCGTCCTGCTGCGACGGATCGACCCGGCACTGCTGACCGTCGTCGTGACCACCGGCACCGAGCCGCTGGAGCGCCCGGCCGGTCCGGGCCGCGAGACGCTGCCCGACGCGCTCGCCGCCCACTGCGCGGTGCTCGACCCGGCCGCCCCCGAGCCCGCGGTCTCACCGGAACCCGCCGGGCAGGAGCGAGCCGCACTCGGCCGCGCGCACATCGCCGCCGACGGCATCGGTGACGAGGCCGACGCGCTCGCCGCCTACTCGGCGCTCCCTGCCGACGAACGCGCCCGCCTGCACGACCTGCGGCGCGCCGAGCTGGAGACGGCCGGCGAGTCCTCGCTCAGGCTGGGGGCCATCGCCTGGCACGCGGAGCACGGCAGCGACCCCGCCGGCGTCGGGGCGGACGTCCTGCGCCACGCCCTCGACCACTGCATGGACCTCGGCTACTACCACGCCGTGGTGGATCTCGGCGAGCGCGGCCGGCAGTTGGTGACGCACGAGAGCAACCCGAACCACTGGTGGGCCTTCACCACCAAGATGACCACCTCCTTCGCCGCGCTCGGCCTGGCGGAGCGGGCCCTGCCGCTGTACGACGAGGCCCGTGCGCTCAGCGCCTCGCCCGAGGTCCACATGCAGGCCGCGTACGCCACCGCCATGCTGCACACCCGGCACTTCGAGGCCGGGCGCCGGGACCACCAGTTGGCCCGTGCCTGGGTCAACCAGGCCATCGCCTTCGCCCGTTGGCACCCGGACCCGAAGGAGCGGGAGGCGCGGGTCGTGTTCAACCGCAACGGGCTCGCGCTGATCGAGGTCCACCAGGGGCGCCCGGCCGCCGCGTTGGAGCTGCTGGACGCCTGCATCGCCCGGCTGGACGAGACCCTGGAGCCCGACGAGCACGCGCTGCACCGTTCGGTGCTGCTCTACAACCGGGCCCAGGTGCACGCGGCACTCGGCCACCACACCGAGGCCGTCGCCGACTACACCGCAGTGATCGAGTGCGACCCCAACTACGCCGAGTACCACTTCGACCGGGGCATGCTCTGGCGCGACCTCGGTGAGCCGGAGCGGGCCCTGGCCGACTACGAGCACGCCATCCGGCTCTCCCCGCCCTTCCCCGAGGCCTACTTCAACCGGGCGGACGTCCTGGCCGAGCTGGGCGAGACCGAGGCCGCGGCGGCGGACTTCGGATATGTGCTCCAGCTCGACCCGGAGTTCGAGGAGGCCCGGATCAACCGGGCTGCCCTGCTGCTCGACGCGGGCTCCCACGACCTCGCCCGGGCGGACATCGCCGCCGGACTGGAGCAGAACCCGAAGAACGCCCGACTCCTCTGCCTGAAGGGGCAGTTGCTGGCCGCGGAGGAGGACCTCGCGGCGGCGGCCGGGGCCTACGCGGAGGCCGTCGACGTCGACCCCGGGTCCGCCGAGGCGTGGGCGCTGCTCGGGGAGCTCCGCTACCAGGAGGGCGACTTGGACGGGGCGGGCAGCCATCTGGCCCGCGCGGTCGAGCTGTCCGCGGAACCGGGCATCCGGTTCAACCTGGCAGTGGTCCACCACGACGCCGGCCGGTACGGGGAGGCTGTCCGGCTGCTGGACGAGGTGGTGGACGCGACCGAGGACGTCGACGCGCGCCTCCAGCGGGCCCGTTGTCTGCTCGGGCTGGACCGTCCCGAGGCGGCCAAGGCCGATCTGCTCGCCTGCCTGGAGGCCGATTCCGGGGCCGCGGAACAGGTGTACGGGCTGATGCCCGAGCTGGCCCGGGGCTGAACCGCCCTTCCCGGCATCGTCGCCCCGCCGGACCCGCGGCCGCCCGCCGCGGGTCCGGCGGGGTGTTCGGGTGGCGTGTCCGCGTTGACCTCACCGCGCCGGAGCGACCCCGGCCAGCTCCGCCCGCACCCGGCGCCGGACATGGGCCATGACCGGTGAACGGCGGTAGGCGGCGGCCACCTCGACCAGCCACGCCGCCTCCTCGCGCAGACCGGCCGCGAGCGGGTGCGGCACCCAGCCCTCGGCGGGGCCGGCGGGGAACCGGTGCCCGGCGCGGGCCGCCTCCAGGGCGGCGGCGATCGTGGCGGCCTCGACCACGATCGCGAACTCCTCCGTCCCGGCCGGGCGGACCACCTCGCCCACCCAGAACGGCACCAGGGGGTGCAGGTGCGGGCGCAGGGACAGCTGGCCGTCGCGGATCTCGATGATCCGGCGGAACAACGCGAACCGGATGCCCCCGGGCCGACCGCCCCCGGGACCGAACCACGGCTCGGGCGTGACGAGTTCGATCTCCGGCCGCTCCGCCCGCAGTGCCGACCAGAGGGGGCCGAGCCGGCGGAGGTCGACCCAGTCACGGACCGGTCCGCCCCCGTCACCCATGCCGCACCGCGCCGCGTGCGAGCGGTCCGCCGAGCCCGGACCCCAGCCGGAGGACGCCCCCGGCCAACTGCCCGACCACCGAGGACCGCTGACGCCGCAGCACCCGGTGCAGGGCCAGGGAAGCGACGAGTTCCGCCTCCCGCTCCTGCCGCCGGGTGTACGCCGACCGCCCGAGCACCCGGCGGACCAGCTCGCCCGACAACCGGGGTGTCAACGCCTCCCGGACGTCCTCGGCGAGCCGTGCTCCGTCCCCGGTGTGCCGGCAGAGGAGGTGGCCGATCTCGTGCAGCACGATGTGCTGCTGGTGCAGCGCGGTGGTGTCGACGGCGTAGCCGATGTAGTCCGCGCGATCGGTGCTGATCAGCACCCCGCAGGGCGAGTGCGCGGGCCCGGAGAGCGGGATCAGCTCGATGGGTCTGCCCCGCAGCCGGGCGAGCGAATCCGTCAGCGCCCGGATGTCGAAGGGCTCCGGGAGCGGTATCGAGTCCGCGACGCCGCGACATCGGAGCCAGAACCCCCGCTCGACCCCACCCGGATGCCCCATGTCCGTACCCCCGATGCTCCACCGCCCAATTCGGGAGGCGATCCTACGGACGGGGGAGCTCCGGGAGAACCGCTTCGACAGCGATTTGCCGCTACCTGCCGCCGCGTTCGCCGCCGGACCCGCCACTGGATCCCCCGCCGGACCCGCCACTGGATCCCCCACCGGGTCCGCCGTCGGGCCTGCCGGCGGCCTCACGGCGGGCGATCGCCTCGATCATGTCGCTGATCGTGCCGAGCCCCTCGGGCGACAGGGCCACCGCGCGCAGCGCCACGTCCCGCACCCCGGCGTCCCGCAGCGCGCCGAGCAGCGCCAGTTCCTCGGTGATCCGCACGCTCTGCCGGTCGTCGAAGAAGTACGCGGGTGGCACCTGGAAGAACTGGGCCAGCGCCTCCAGATGACGCTTCGTCGGATTGTCCCGGCGGCCGGTGCGGAGCTGCCACAGGTAGGTCGCCGAGAACGTCTCGCCGGTTGCCTCCCGGCAGGCCCGGGCGACCTCCTCGTGGGTGTACGGCTCGCGGTCGGGGCGGCGGACCACGTCGAACAACCGGTCCAGCTTCGCTGCGAGCGTGGACGCACCGGAGTCTGCTTCGGGCACGGCGCACCTCTTCCCTCACCCCGCGGACACGCCCCGTGCGTGTGCGGATCCACCACTCGCGACCGATCACCCATTCTAGGGGCCGCCGTCAAACCCCCGTCCGCGGCCGGGAAGCACCCGAAGTCCCCGGCCGGCCGGGCCGGTTACCAGTCCAGCGGCTTCCCGTCGCGGAAGAAGCCGCCGCTGGGCCCGGAGTCGGGCAGGGTCGCGGCCCAGACGACGCCGGCGGCCCCCTGGTCGACGGGCGCGCCGCCGGGCCCGCCCATGTCGGTGGCGATCCAGCCGGGGCAAACGGCGTTGACCAGGATCCGGTCGCCGCGCAGTTCGGACGCGAGCTTGCGGGTCAGGGCGTTGAGGGCGGCCTTCGAGACCCCGTAGGCGGGCGTCCCGCCCGACATGTGGGTCAGCGATCCGGACTCGCTGGACACGTTGACCAGCCGGGGGTGCGCCGAGCGGCGCAGCAGCGGGAGGAACGCCTGCGCGGTGCGCCACGCGCCGAACAGGTTGGTCTCCAGGGTCCGGGCGACCTCGTCGAGGTCGACGTCGGTGGCGCGTCGCCCGGTGTCGTAGTTGACGGCGGCGTTGTTGACGAGGACGTCGAGGCGGCCGAACCGCGCGTCGACGGTGCGGGCGAGGTCGTCGACGCCCTCGGCGTCGGTGACGTCCAGCCGGTACGGCAGCAGCGTGCCGGGGACGTCGGGGGCCAGCTCGGCCGCGGCCCGTTCGGCATCGGCGGCCCGGCGGGCGCACAGCAGGACGGTGTGGCCGAGCCCGGCGAGCTGACGCGCGGTCTCCCGGCCGATTCCCCGGTTGGCGCCCGTGACCAGCGATACCGGCGGGGTGGTGCTCATGCGTGCTCCTCGGCGGGGACGATCGGTACCCGGGGCACGACGTCCGTCCCCCGGCGGCCACCGAAGTGTTCCACGCCGGGTGGACGGGAGCGGTGCCACCCCGGTCGGCTACGCCTCCTGGTCCCGGGAGTCCTCCACCTGGCAGGGCGACGACCATGTCCGCCTGGACTGCCTGTTCGTCATCGAGCCGCACCGGGGCGAGGGCTGGGGGCGCGCCCTGCTCGACGCCGTGGAGGACGCGGCCGCGGCCCGCGGCGTCGCCGAGGTGCAGTGGCAGACCCCCGACCGGAACGCCGACGCGATCCGCTTCTACCACCGCGCGGGAGCGCTGGGGCGGCCCAAGGTCAGGTTCTCGCTCCCGCTCCGACCGCCGACAGGCCCGGCCGGGTTCAGCGGTACCAGGCGCGGATGGCGGTGGCGGTCTCGCGGACGTCGGCCCGGCCGTCGCGGATCCGCGCGGCCAGTTCGACGGCCGCCTTGGGCTCGGCGGTCACGATGACCCCGGAGGCGCTGAGGTAGGACGCGGCGACGACGGCCGCGAAGTGCTCGTTGGCGAACTCCAGTGCCGGGACGCGGATGAGCTGGTGCATGAGGGCGGCCGCGCGCTGGTGCACACCGCCGTACACCGCCACGTCCATCACCTCGTCGACATGGCGGGCCACCGCCGCGGCGAGGGTGCCGTAGTCCGTGACATCGGGATCGGCACGCAGGAACTGCTGGGCGACCTCCAGCAGCCAGGTGCGGTCGACGCGCAGGATCACGCCGCGTCCGCCGTCCCGGACCGGTGCCCGGCCCCGCCCTGCGGGTAGGGGCCGAACTCGGCCTCGAACGCCGGTGCCCACACCTGGGAGAAGTGCGCGGCGGCGGTCAGGAACCGCTCGCGCCGCTCGTCGGCCTCCTCCGCCAGGACCTTGCGGGCGTAGTCCGGCAGGCTCATCCCGGCCGCCTCCGCCCGCTGCTCCAGGGCCTCGTGGGTTTCCTCGTCGATGCGCAGGTTCAGTTGCTTCACGCGTGGCAGCGTAGCGGCGCGTACATCTCGCTACAAGACGAGCGGGCCTGGCGGGGCTCCGACGTACTCAGGCAGAGGTGTCGAGGGCCGACGCACCGAGGGTCGCCGCGCCCAGGGTCGGGGGCTGCCAGTCGTACGTCGGGCCGGAGCGGCCGAGCAGGGTACGGGCGGGCAGCAGCCCGGCCAGGGTGAGCGCGGTGTCGCGCAGGAAGGCGGCGGCGGGGGTCCGGAGGGCCACGAGGTCGCCGATCCGACGCGACCCGGCGACGATGCCGGTGGTGCGCGGCAGCCGGGCGGCGGTGTAGGCGGGGAGGGTGGCGGCCGGGTCCGCGGACGGTGTGAGCGGGGCGGCGAGGACGACGGCGTCCTCGATCGCCTGGCAGGCGCCCTGGCCCTGGAACGGGCACATCGCGTGGGCGGCGTCGCCGAGCAGGGCGACCCGGCCGAGGTGGTGGGCGGGCAGCGGATCGGCGAGGTCCCAGACGTCGTGGCGCAGGACGCGCCCGGGTTCGGCGAGCGCCAGGAGCTGGGGCACGGGCGCGCACCAGGTGCCGAACCGGCGCAGGAGTTCGGCCTTCTCGTCGCCGTCGGCCGCCCGGGCGCCGGCCGGGGCGAGCGCCGCGCCGTACACATAGACCCTGCCGTCGGCGAGCGGGACGACGCCGGCGAGCTGCCCGCGCCCCCAGACCTCGCCGACGGCCTCCGGCCGGCCGGCGGGGGTCACGATGGTGCGCCAGCTGGTGAAGCCGCTGTAGCGGGGGCCCGGGTGCCCGGGGAACAGCAGGTCGCGGGTCGCCGACCGGATGCCGTCGGCGGCGACCACCAGCGCGGCGGACTCCTCCCCGTCGCCGGTGCGGACGACGGCGGGCTCGGTGGCGCTCCCCGGGGTGACGAGGGCGGCGGGCGAGTCGGTGCGGACGGTGCCCTCGGGGAGGGCGTCGACCAGGGCGGCGATGACCTCGGCGCGGGCGACGGCGGCGATGGTGTCGCCGAAGCGCGCCTCGAAAGTCGCCGTGTCGGTGCGGGCGAGCCAGCGGCCGGAGGGGCGGCGCAGGCCGATCGCCGGATGCGGGGCGGCCAGGGCGCGCAGGCGCTCGCCGACGCCGAGCCGGTCGAGGGCGCGCAGGGCGTTGGGGGCGAGGGCCAGCCCGGCCCCGACGGGTTCGAGCGAGGCGGCGCGCTCGTGGACGGTGACCGGGAGACCCTGCCGGTGCAGGGCGAGGGCGGCCGCGAGCCCGCCGATCCCGCCGCCGATGACGATCGCCCGGTGCGCGTCCGTGGTGAACATGGTGAGCCCCTTCTCCCCGCCACTACGGCTGTAGTGGCCTCTGGGCAGTACCGTACTACATCTGTAGTGGCAGTGGACTACTCTTGTAGTGAGAAACATTCGAGCCCCCGGTCGGGGCAGCCCGAGGGAGGGACCATGATCGGACCCATGACGCCGCACCGCCCGACACTGATCGCCGACGCCGCCATTGCCCTGATCGCCGAACGCGGCCTGCGCGGGCTGACCCACCGCGCCGTGGACGAGGAGGCCGGACTGCCCGCAGGCTCGACCTCCAACCTCGCCCGGACCAGGGCCGCCCTGCTCGACCTCGCCCTCGCCCGCATCGTCGAACGGGAGACCGAGGGGAGCCCGGTCATGGCCGGCACGCTCCCCGACGGAGCCGCGGCCCGGGAGCTGCTGGTCCAGGGCGGGGCGGACCTGCTGCACCGCGCGCTCACCGTCGGCCGCACGCTCACCCTGGCCCGGCTCGAACTCGCCCTGGAAGCCACCCGCCGGCCCGAGCTGCGCAGCGGCTACGACCGGCTGGGCGCCCGCTTCACGGACCTCGCCACCGCCCTGCTGGCGCGGTGCGGCTCCGCCGACCCGGCGGGCGACGCCCGGCGGCTGATCCGCTGGTGCGACGGGGTGCTGTTCAACTCGACGGCGGGGAGCGGTCACGACCGGGTGCCGACGCCGGAGGAGCTGCGCGGCGAGACGGCGCGGTACCTGGCCGCGCTGCTCGACCGCGACTGAGCGGGACCCCCGACGCCCCGCCCCGGAGACGCAGGATCGCCCCGGCCGAGGCGGCCGGGGCGATCGGAGCCGAAGGGCTCAGGAGCTGCAGGGGGCGGGGGTCAGACGGCGACCCGTTCGGGCCGCTCCTCCGCCACCGCGTCGGCGGGCCGGTCCGCGTCGCCGGGCGTGTTCTCCCGGGGGACGGGCAGGACGGCCATGATCACGCCGGAGACCACGATGGTCGCCGCCCAGGCGAGCCCGTACCGGCCGACGGGGGTGTCGGACAGCGGGCCGGCGAACCAGTCGCACTTGGTGAAGGCCAGCCCGACCAGCAGCGCGAGCACCCACGACACCATCGCCTGCCAGCAGAAGCCGCCGACGTACCAGTAGCGGCTGCTCCGGCCGGTGTCCATCAGCGCGGCGGCGTCGTAGCGCACCGCGCGCGAGCGGCGGCGGAACATGTCCACCGCGTAGACGCCGATCCAGGCCGAGAAGGAGACGGCGAGCAGGATCAGGAAGGTGATGAAGGAGCCCAGGAAGCTCGTGGCGACCAGCATCAGCAGCAGGCCGCCGACCAGCGAGATCACGGCGTTGATGCTGACGGCCATGGCGCGCGGCAGCTTGACGCCCATGGTCTGGGCGGTGAAGCCGGCCGAGTACATGGAGAGGCTGTTGATCAGCAGCATGCCCACGATGGCGGTCAGCAGGTACGGCACGGCCAGCCAGGTCGGCAGCAGGTCGCCGAGGAAGGAGACCGGGTCCGCGGCCTCGGCCAGGCCGGGGGAGGCCACCGCCATCACGGCGCCCATCAGCACCATCGGCACCATCACCAGTCCGGCGCCGGAGACCGTCACGCCGACGATCTTCCGGCCGGAGGCGGAGTGCGGCAGGTAGCGGGCGAAGTCGGGGCCGGTGGGGACCCAGCTGATGCCGCCGGCGGCGATGGTACCGATGCCGGCGACCATCATCGCGGTGCTGCCCGCGGGCTTGGCGAAGACCTCGCTCCAGTCCATGGTCGCGACCAGGTAGCCGAGCACCAGGACGCTGAACACACCGAAGAGGTAGGTCGACCACGTGTTGCAGACGTTCAGCGCCTTCCGGCCCAGGCCGGAGACCAGGAAGGTGCAGGCGACGAAGACGAAGAGCGTGACGACGATCAGCGCGGTGTTGCTCCTGACGCCGAGGAGCAGGTCGAGGACGGTCAGGACCGCGTAGGCGCCGGTGACGGCGTTGATCGTCTCCCAGCCGAACCGGGCGATCCAGAGGATCGCGCCGGGGAAGAGGTTGCCCCGCACGCCGAAGGTGGCCCGGGAGAGCGTGGCACCCGGGGCCCCGCCCCACTTCCCGGAGACCGAGAGCAGTCCGACCATGCCGAAGGAGGCGAGCGCGGCGCATGCGGCCACGATCAGGACCTGCCAGAAGTTCAGCCGGTTGAACACCACCAGGGCCGCGCCCATGGTGAGCAGCAGGACGCTGATGTTCGCCGCGACCCAGGTCGGGAAGAGCTCGCGGACTCTGCCCCGGCGCTCGTGGTCCGGGACGGGTTCGATACCGCGGGTCTCCATCGCGCCGTCGGTCTCGGCGGTGGACGGGTTGTCCATGAGGGTGGCTCCGTGCGTGTGAAGCGGGAGATTGATCGGGCAAAGTCGAACATTTATGGAAGTCTTCGCGCGTAGCGCGAAGGTTGGGTCATCCTACTTTGTCCGCTTCGGCCCGGGACGCGGCCCCGGCTCCAGTCCCGGCTTCAGTCCCGGCCCCAGGTCCGGCCCCGGTCCCGGCTCCCAATTGCCGTCGACGGATCCGCGGGCCGCTCTTATGATCTTGATCATGGCAACGCGACTTGTACAGATCAACATGAAGGCCCAGGACGACGCCGCCCTGGGCCGGTTCTGGGCGGAGGTGCTCGGCTGGGGGATCGACAGCGAGGGCCCCGGGGTGACCAACCTCGAACCCGTGGGGCTCCCCTACCCGGACCCGTCGACGATCTTCATCGACCTCGTGGCCCGTCCGGAGCCCAAGACCGGGAAGAACCGGGTGCACCTCGATCTGGCCACCACCTCGGCTGCCCACCAGGCGGAGCTGGTCGCACGTCTGAAGGACCTCGGCGCGACGCTCGCCGACGTGGGCCAGGGCGACGTCCCCTGGACCGTCATGGCGGACCCGGAGGGCAACGAGTTCTGCGTCCTGGAGCCCCGCCCGGTCTACGGGGACACCGGGCCGGTCGCGGCGGTGGTGGTCGACTGCGCCGACCCGCGCGAGATGGCGCGCTTCTGGGGCGAGGCGATGGACTGGACGGTGCACGAGGTCGCCGACGACCACGCGACCATGCGGTCCGCCCAGGGCGTCGGCCCGTACCTGGAGTTCGTCCGCACCCCCGACGCCAAGACCGGGTGGAACCGCGTCCACCTCGACATCCGCCCCTACCCGGGGGGCGACGTGGAGGTGGAGGCGGCCCGGCTGCGCGCTCTGGGGGCCACCGATCCGGGGTTCGACCGGTCCGCGATCTCGTGGACGGTCATGGCGGACCCGGAGGGCAACGAGTTCTGCCTGCTCAGCCCCAAGTGAGACCGGGGGCGCCCTTCGGCGGCCCTCAGTGGCCGGGGGCGCCCGTCGGCGGGGCGTCCAGGACCCGGAAGGAGAGCCCGGCCGAGGCCAGCCGGTCGATCAGCGGACGCCCCATCGCCACGGCCGTGGTCAGCTGCCCGGCCGTGGTCGGCAGGTCGTCGTAGGCGAGGCAGAGCGCGGACTCGGCGAGCATGACCGCGGTCTCCTGGTAGCCGGGATCGCCCCCGGACACCTCGGTGACCAGCGGCCGGCCGAGGTCCGTCCGGGCCACGAACCGGACGGTGAACCAGGACCCGGCCCGCTGCCGCGCGCCCGGTCCCTCGCCGGGCTTGCGCAGCCGCTCCAGCGCGCGGCGCAGCGGCCGCAGCTGGGCGGCGAGGGCGATCGCCGTGACCGCGACCACGCCGCCGACCGCGATCGGCAGCCGTCGCACCGCGGCGTAGTGGGTGTAGCCGAAGTCCGGGCCGTAGGCGTCCAGCGCGGCGGCCGAGCGCCCCACCACCTGCGGGTCGATGGTGGGGAGCGGCAGCGCCCAGGCCCGGGCCGCCCGGGACCGGTGCGGTCGGCCGGCCGGTGTGCGGACGCGCCGTCCCCGGGGCCGGGGCTCGGCCGCGCGCCGTTCCCGGGCGGCCCGCGCCATCGCGCGCGGCCTGGAGAAGGCGGTCATCGCCGAGGCCAGGGTGCCGCCGGAGACGGTGCCGGCGACGCGGACGAACCCCTCGACCGAGATCCGCTCCGGTGTCGCGCCGCGGCGCAGCAATTCCTCGACGGTGAACAGCACGCCGAGGTCGTGGGGCACCGAGTCGAAGCCGCAGGCGTGGACCAGCCGCGCGCCGGTGGCCACCGCCCGCTCGTGGTGGCGCAGGTACATCCGGTCAACGAACTCGGGCTCGCCGGTGAGGTCCACGTAGTCGGTCCCGCTGTCCGCGCAGGCGGCCACCAGCGGCTCGCCGTGGCGCAGGTAGGGGCCGACCGTGGACACCACCACCCGGGCCGAGGCGGCCACCTTCCGCAGGGCCTCGCGGTCCCCGGCGTCGGCGACCAGCAGCGGCAGTTCGGCGCAGCGCGGATCGATCGCGGCGAGTCCGGCCCGGACGGCGGCGAGCCGGTCCGCGTCCCGGCCGGCGAGCGCCCAGCGGCAGCCCTCGGGCGCGGCCCGGGCCAGGTACTCGGCGGTGAGCCGCCCGGTGAACCCGGTTGCGCCGAACAGGACGAGGTCGTACGGGCGCGCTGCGGCCATCAACAGTCCCTACTCGTGGGTAATCGCCTGCGCCACGCTAGGAGCCCGCTGCGGCACTGTCAACGACTCCGCCCCGGACACGTCCCCCCGACCACGGCTGATCGTCCGTCGGATCACTTCGCTCGCACCGGTCGAGCGACCTCGTCCACCGCCGTCACCCGGACGCGCGCGTGCTCGACGGTGTGGGACGGGAGCGGAACGGGAAGGTGAGAACGCGCGCCCGACGGCAGGAGACAAGCGATCGGAGCCGACCGTGAATCCAGCGCCCAGCCGCAGCCGCAGGGGAACGAACCACGCGATCGTGCTCGGTGCGGGCATCGGCGGCCTCTGCGCCGCCCGGGCCCTGTCCGGAGCCTTCGAACGGGTCACCGTCGTCGAACGGGACACCTTCCCGGCCGTCCCCGGTGTCCGGCGCGGAGTGCCGCAGGGGGCGCACGTCCATTCGCTCACACCCGGTGGCGCGCAGATCCTGGAGGAGTCCTTCCCGGGCTTCGTCGAGGAGCTGGCGGCCGCGGGCGGTACGCTCGCCGGCGCCCTGGACGAGCTCGACATCGTGTTCTTCGGCTCGCGCCTGCGACAGGTGCCGCTCGGCCGGGTGCTCCAGGTGAGCCGGCCCTTCCTGGAGGACCGGCTGCGCGCCAGGGTCCAGGCCCTTCCGAACGTCGACCTGCGGACCGGACTCGAAGCCACCGCTCCCGTCGCCACCGGCTCCGCCGGCGTGACCGGAGTCCGGCTGGCCCGCCCCGGGGAGGCCGACGTCGTCGAGACCGTCGACGCGGACCTCGTCGTGGACGCGATGGGGCGCGCCGGCAGGGGCGCCGCCTGGCACCGCTCCTTGGGTTACGACCAGCCCGCGACGCAGCGCCTCCAGGTCGGCGTCGCCTACGCCAGCCGCCGCTACCGGGTGCCACCGGGCGCCCTGGGGGCGGCCAAGGGCGTCCTGATCGGCGCGACCCAGGCCCGCCCCCGCGGCGCCGTCCTCACCCAGCAGGAGAACGACGCCTGGGTGCTCTCCCTCTACGGATTCGGCAAGGCGAACCACCCGCCGGGCAGGCCGGAGGAGTTCCTCGGCTTCGCCGACGGCCTGCTCCCCGCCGACACCCGGTCCGCGCTCCGCGCCGCCGAGCCGATCTCCGGGATCTCCTCGTTCCGCTACCCGGCCTCGGTCCGCCGGGACTTCCACCGGCTGCGCCGGCTGCCCGAGGGACTGATCTCCATCGGGGACGCGGTGTGCAGTCTCAACCCGATCTACGGGGCGGGTATGGCCGTCGCCGCCCTGGAGGCGAAGGCACTGCGGGACTGCCTCGACGGCGGCGTGGTCGAGGGCCTTCCCCGGCGCTTCTACCGGGAGGCCGCCCGCGCCGTGCGGCTCCCGTGGCTGTTCTCGACCATGGCCGACCGGTCCATGCCGCAGGTCCCGGGTACCCACCCCGTCCTGGCCGGCCTGCTGGCGAACGCCTTCCGCGCGACCATGCGCGCCGCGGCCGCCGACGCCCGGGTCGCCGCCGCGGTCTGGAACGCCGTCAGCCTCACCGGCTCCCCGGCGGAACTGGCGCACCCGAGGGTGATGGCGTCCGTGCTCCGCCACTGGTCACCGCCCCGCACCAGAACTGTCGGCGCCCTGCCCGGAAAGGACTGATCCCCGTGCCGGAATTCGACGAGAGCGAGCGGAAGGCGTTCGTGGAACGCTGGGTGGCCATGTGGGAGTCCCCGACGGCTCCCGCCGATGCCATGGCGTACTACACGGAGGACGCCGTCATCGAGGACAAGGCGTTCGGTCACACCTACCGGGGCCACCAGGAGCTGTACGAGTACTTCGCCCGGGCCGGCGAACTGTTCTCCGACATCCGGTCCGTCAGCGTGGGCCTGCTGGTCGGTCGGTCGCACGCGGTGGCGCACGTGCAGTACGGCGCCACCGTCAGGGAGCCGTTCCTCTGCCTGCCGGAGTCCAGCCGGGGGAAGGGCTTCTCGCTGTACGTGATGAGCCAGCTCGAATTCGCCGAGGACGGGCGGATCGTCAGGTCGGTGGACGCGTACGACCGCACCACGGTCCTCCAGCAGCTCGGCGTCCTCCCCGCCACCGTCCTCGCCCCGGCCGAGGTCCGCACCCCCTTCTCCGGCACCACGCCCTCCGCCTGAGCCCCGGCGACCCGCGCTGCCGGGTGAGCGTTCAGTGCCAGGTCATTGCAATGAGTGATGGGCATTCGTTGCATTGAGCTCAAGTTGATTGCAACGAATCAAGCGCCATTGACCTGCGAAGTCATCAGTACTGTGCTGCTTGCAAGTTGTGAAATCTGGAAAAGCAACCTAGCTTCTGTGTCGGACCGCAGAGGGCGACAAAAATTCTTCCGCCGGGAGCGATGAGTTCCGCCCCGCCGACCGGTCTGACCGTATGAAAGCAAGCAGCACCCACGACACAGGGAGATCCTGATGCGCAAGCTCACCGCAGGTCTGTTCATCGCCGCCGACGGCGTGGTGGAGAGCCCGGAGCAGTGGCACTTCCCCTACTTCGACGAGGAGATGGGCGCGGCGGTCGGCGCCCAGCTGGCGGCAGCGGACACCGTGCTGCTCGGCCGTGCCACCTACGAGGGTTTCGCCGAGGTCTGGCCGACCCGTGAGGACGCGGGCGGCGAGGAGGGCGGGATGGCGAAGGCGCTCGGGGATGCGCGCAAGGTCGTCGTCTCCCGCTCGGAGCTGGAGCTGACCTGGCGCAACTCCGAGCAGTTGCAGGGCGACCTGGTCGAGGGCGTCACCGCGCTGAAGCAGGAGGAGGGCGGCCCGATCGGGATGTCCGGCTCGGTCTCGGTGGTGCGGGCGCTGCTGGCCGCCGGGCTGATCGACGAGTTGCACCTGCTCGTCCACCCGATCGCGGTCGGGCGCGGCATCCGCCTGTTCGAGGAGGGCGTCGACCCGATCCGGCTGAAGCTCCTGAGCAGCACGGCCTTCGCCAGCGGGGTCCTGAACACCGTCTACGGCCCAGCGGACCAGTAGCCGACCCGGTCCGTTCGAAAGTGCTATCAGCCGCTCACAATAGATATGCATAAAGCGATCCGTATTCACCCTATTAGGGAGTGGCGCTGCTCGATTGTCGAGGTGAATGATTCAAGTCGCCCGGCCTGCGCAATCCCGCACGGGATTGCGCAGGAGTCCCACCAGGGCACTTCTCCGTGCGTATGAAGATCGGAGGAGCGGGCGCCCAGCGGACAGTGGAGATGGCTGATCGTGATCGACTACTTCAACGGCATGCCGGCCGACGTCATCGAGGCGACGGACGGCTGGCAGAAGGCCCGGGCCAGCCAGGGCACGGGTGCCTGTGTGGAGCTGCGGAAACTGAACGACGGCCAGGTGGCCCTGCGCAACAGCCGCTTCCCGAGCGGTCCGGCCCTGGTCCTCACCGCGCCGGAGATCGCGGCACTCCTGAACGGCGTGAAGGACGGCGAATTCGACCACCTGGCGGTTTGAGTTCGTAGCACCGTCACCCGGGTCCAGCGGTCCGGCGTGACGACGGAGCCCCCCTTGTGTGAAGCTGAACCCGACCGTTCGGGGTGAGCTTCGAGATTGTGCCCAAGGGGGGCTCTTTGGCCATGGAGGACCGTGCAGTTCCGTTCGGGCGGCCCGCGCCCGACCCGCCGGGATCCTGGGGCGTTCCCGCCCTGCTCCTGGGTGCGGAGCTGAAGATCGAACGCGGCACCCTGACCCAGCGGGAGGTGCTGGCGAGGGCCAGGGTCAGGGTCTCCACCTCGGTCTACAGCCGGATCGAGAACGGCGAGATGCGGATCGACAAGCCGGCCGTGGTCGAAGTCCTCCTGGACGCCCTCGGCGTGCGCCCCGGGCCCCGGCGCGGGCAGTTGCTCCAACTCGCCCACGACGCCTCGGCGGAGGGGTGGGCCAACTCGGTGCGGACCCGCTCCCGCGCCGCCTACCGCGAGGCCGTGCCGGACTCGATGCTGCGGCTCACCAGCCTGGAGGAGTGGGCCGCGCGGCAGATCATCATCGACACCAATGTGATCCCCGGGGTGCTCCAGATCCCCCGGTACCGCGAGGTGGTGACGGGCCGGACCCTGCTCGCCAGCCAGCGGAGGCTCGCGGGCCGGATCATCGAGGTCCGGGGCCTGCGCGCCGACCGCTTCGCGAGCAGGCTCCCGAGGTCGACCTTCTTCGTCCAGCGCAGCGCCCTCTACGCCGACTTCGGTGAACCCCGGATGATGGTCGACCAGCTGTCGGTGCTGCTGCGGCACGTGGACGAGGAGAGTTCACCGGTCGCGGTCAGGGTGATCGCGGTGGAGAACCCCCTCGCGCTCCAGGTGACTTCGCTGATCCGGCTCAGCTTCGCGCAAGGCTCGTTCGCCGCTCCGGACGTCATCTACACCGAGGCCGGGGGGCGGGGCGAGTTCCACCGGGGCCCGATCGCCGGCGAGGAGGCCGACAGCGACTACCTCGACTACCAGGACCTCAGTGACAGCGTCATCCGGCAGGCTCCGGGGCCGGTGCCGAGCCGTGAACTGGTCGTGGAGGCGCTCGACTGGCACCGCGCCCGCCTCTGACGCCGCCCGCAGCCCCGCCGTCCCGCCATCCATGCCGCCCCGGTCCCGCCGGGGGCGGCTTCAGTCGACGGTGGCCAGGCCCCCGAACTCGATCCACTCCTGGGTGGCCTGGCGCCGGACCAGATCGGTGTCCGGCCGCCAGTCCGTGACGTCGAGCAGACCGACCTCCTCGACCCGGAGGCGGGGGACGGTGAAGAGCTCGGCCACCTCGGCTTTGGTCCGCACCCGGCCCCAGCGGTCGCCGGTCTGTTCCCGCATCAGTTCGGTGACCGCGTCGCGGATCCGGGCGTCCTCGCTGACGAGCTGGCAGATCACCACGACACTGCCGGGGGCGAGCAGGCGCACGGTGTCCTCGACCATCCGGCGCGGGTTCCCCCGGTCGTCGTCGGGGACGCAGTGCAGCACGGACACGAACAGCGCGGCCACCGGCCGGCGGAAGTCGATGATCCGCGCCGCGTCGGCCGCGATGGCCGCGGTCTCCCGCATGTCCGAGGGCAGGATGAGCACGTTCCGGTTCTCCTCCAGGAATGCGCGTCCGTAGCCGAGGACCAGCGGGTCGTTGTCGATGTAGACCACCTTGCAGTCCGGATCGACGCTCTGGGCGACCTGGTGCACATTGTTCTGGGTGGGCAGGCCCGAGCCGTGGTCGAGGAACTGCCTGATCCCGTAGCGCCGGGCGATGTGGCGCACCACCCGTTCCAGGAAGGCCCGGTTGTTGAGCGCCAGTTCCCGGGTGCTGGGGGCGGTCACCAGCAGCTGGTCGCAGGCCTCGCGGTCGCACGGGTAGTTGTAGTGCCCGCCCAGGAGGTAGTCGTACATCCGCGCCGCACTGGGCGTGTCCGCGTCAACGTAATGATCCCGCGTTCCGGCCCTCGCGTCGTCCACGATGCTCCCTTGTCCGTGCCGAAGTCCCTTGTCGACAAGCCATTGTGATGACACGTCATCCTAGGTCGCCCCGATCGCGGTTGAAACAACCCGGGTGGGTGAACTGTGGCGGGGCATGGCGATTCCGTGGCGCACCGGCGTCCGCGGGGGAGCGGTCGGGTGCGCCACGGTGGGACCGGCGTCTGCGCGAGGTCTGCGGTCAGGCGCCCCCGTTCCGGCCGCCGGGGTCTAGTTCGGCCAGGATCCGGCGGGCGGCCCGGAGTTGGACCTGCAACTCGGGTTCGCCCAGGCCCATCAGGGCCGCGGCGGCCTTGGGCGCGAGGCCCAGGCGCTCGTGCAGGAGTGCGGCGTCGGCCGGCCGCTCGGGCAGTACGCGGTGCAGGTCGTCCGCCGGGGCGTCGGCGGCCTCGGCGCGGGCCGTGGTGACGCTCTCCCGCAGCACGTCCCAGGTGAAGGCGGCGGGGTCCCCGCGGAGCGCCGCGCTCCAGCTCAGCTCGGCCCGGCGCAGGACCCGCGCGACGACCGTCGCCGCCAGCGAGCGGTCGCCCAGGCGGGCGCGGGCGTACTGCTCGTAGCTGTGGCGGTGGAGCTGGACGAAGGCCGCGTAGCCGACCGGGCCGGTCGCGGGCCTGTGCGGACTGGGCACCATGCCTCCGATCGGGGTCGGGTCGCAGGTGTGCGGGGGCAGCCGAGTGGCTCGGGAGGTGCGCGTGGTGCGCGGGGCGCGCGCCCGGGGCCGGAGTTCCGGGTCGGGGGCGCGCGTCGACCGGCCTCCGCCAGGAGGGTGCCGGGGGTGGTTCCGCTCAGCGGTGGCGGGTCCGGCGGTCCGGGGGCGGCCCGGTCCGGGAGGCCCGACCCGCCCTCAGCAGGCCGGGGATCGTCGCGGGGCGTTCCGGCCCGGCCGCGCCGTCGGTGTACGCCGCCCGGTCGGCCGCGAACAGGAGGGTCGGCCGGTCGAGTTGGGCCCGTCCGGGGTGGCGCGCAGGCTGCGGGATCCCGTGGGCGAGCGGTCGCCCCTGCTAGCGTGGGAGATCACCGGGGGCAGGTCCGCCCGCCCCCGGGAGGGTCGGTCATGCACAGGTGTGCCTCATCTTCTGTGATCGGCCCGTGCGCCCCACTCGGTGTCCTACCACTGGGTGGGGCAACCCCATTACGGGAAAAGGCCGTTGAGCAGAACCGTACCGCCCTGGTGGGCGCGTACCGGCCGTTCCGGACCGCGCGGAATCCCCCGGTCGGATCCGGTCGCGACCCGGTCGAATCCGGGCCGGCGCAGGCCCCGGCCGCCCCCTCCCGGCCAAGTGCGATCACCCGCTGTTCGACCCACGGACGACAGCACCCCGGTGCCGGCCGCACCCCGCCCCTCCGACGGGTCGCACCCCGCTCCTCCGGCGGGCCGCTGCCCGCCCCTTCTGCGGCCGCGCCCCGGGCACCGGTGGGCACGGCCGCTCCGGCCTGGGCTAACCTCCCCTTCGTGAACGATCACCCCGAGCCCTCGACCCTGCGCGTCTTCGTGGCCCTGGCCCCGCCCGACGACGCCAAGGACGAACTGGCCCGGGCCCTGCGCCCCGCCTACGAGACCTTCCCGGGACTGCGCTGGAACCGGATCGAGGACTGGCACATCACCCTGGCCTTCCTCGGTGAGGTTCCCTCCACGGCGGTGCCCCCGCTGCGCGCGGCACTGGCCGCCCCGGCGGCGTCGCGCCCCGCCCTGGACCTGCGTCTGCGCGGCGGCGGCCACTTCGACGAGCGACTCCTGTGGAGCGGGATCGACGGCGACCTGGCGGGACTGCACGCCCTCGCCGCCGAGGTCCGCGAGGTGGTCGGCTCCTGCGGCATCACCTTCCGGGACCGCCCGCTGCACCCCCACCTCACCCTGGCCCGCTCCCGCCGCGACGATGCCACCAGCGTCCCGCTGGCCGCGGCCGGCCTCACCGGCTTCGAGGGCCGGACCTGGCCGACCGAACGCCTGCACCTCGTCGGCAGCAACATCGGCCGGGGCCCCGGGCCGATCCGCTACCGCGACATCGAGTCGTGGCGGTTCGGCTCCGCGGTCCCGAGCGGCGGTGCGGGCGCCCCCACCGCCAAGTAGCCGGGAAGGCGCACACCGCCCCGGCGGTACGGAGGGTCAGACGCGGTACGCGGCGACGTAGCGCGCCGGGTCGGCGCGCAGGTCGCCGTGCCAGCGGTCGAGGCACTGGACGGCGAAGGTGCGGCCGGTGGCGGCGATCTCGTCCAGCGGGTCGAGGAGGGCGGGGACGTGGGGCGGTTCCAGGCCGGCCGCGACCCGGGCGTGGAGGCCGGCCCGGGCGAGCCGGAGGAGTTCGACGGCCAGCGGGCGCAGGGGGGTGTCGCCGAGGCGGGTGTCGAGGCCGTGGGCGGGCAGGCGGGCCCGGGCGGTCCGGTGCTCCCCGGCGGTGTGGTGCCGGAGGAGCTCCCAGGCGGCCCGGCAGGACTCCGGGTGGTAGGTGAGGCCGGTCCACAGGGCGGGCAGGGCGGCGAGGTGGGGCCGGGGCGGACCGTCGGCGCCGCGGAGCTCCAGGGTGCGCCGGACCCGGGTGTCCGTCCACAGCTGGGAGAGGTGGCCGGCCCAGTGGTCGAGGGTGGGCGGGGTGCCGTCGTCCAGGCCGTCGCGGATCAGGTCGGCGAAGGTGCCGTCGGGTGCGCGGTGGTACAGGCCGTCGGCGGTCCGGTAGTGGATCAGCGGGATGCCGAGCGCCCAGTCGACGATGTCGTCGGCGCTCACCTCGGGCCGCAGCGCGGGCGGCAGCAGGCCGTGCCGGCGCGGGTCCATCCCCAGCCAGGACCAGGAGCGGTGCGACAGCAGGCCGCACGGGCGGCCCTCGTGGAGCGGTGAGTTGACGAGCAGGGCGGAGACGACGGGGGCGGCGGCCGTCTGCATTCGCAGCTTCCGGCCGAAGTCCCCGGGGTCGAGGAAGTCGAGGGTGACCTGGGTCGACAGTGACAGCGCCATCACGTACGGCGCCCGGGCGCCGGCCGGGCCGAGGTCGTCGAAGTAGCGGCGCATGACGGCCCCGCGGGTCATCGGCACCCATTCGACGTCGGCGAGCCGGCCGAACGGCAGGTTGCCGCCCGGGACGAGGGCCAGGCCGAACCCGGCGGCCAGGTCGGCGAGCCGCTCCAGCGCCGCCCGGACCTCGTCCATGGCCTTGCCGACGCCCGGGGTCGGGGTCGAGGAGTACTCGATCTGGCCGCCGTGCTCCAGCGTGACGCTGCTGCCGTCGGGCAGCCGGACGCCGGTCAGCCGGCCGGTGTCGAGCTCGGGTTCGCCGCCCCACTGCCGCAGCACCGCCGCCAGCACGGCGTGGACGCCGCGCGGGCCGTGGTAGTGGGCGCCGACACCGGTGACCGGGTCGAGCAGCCCGCACTCGACCTCCACGCCGACCTGCTCGGTGCTGTGCGGGGCCGCGCCGACCAGGGACCGCAGTGCGGCGCGGTCCAGTGGTTCGCGCGGGCTCATCGGGTGGGCGCCGCGGCCGTGCCCCGTGCGTGCCGGGCGTGTTCCAGCAGGGCGCCGACCGCGCCGAGCGCGGACTGCGCCGCGCCCTGGCACCAGGCGTGGGCGCCGGACAGGTGCTCGCCCGCGAAGAAGATCCGGGGCCGCCCGGCCGGGTGCGGGGCGCCGAGCACCGACAGGTAGCGGGTGTGCTCGCCGGGTGTCAGATGGGCGAACGCGCCGCCGCCCATGCCGGTCTGCACGTCCCAGTTGCAGTGCACGATGTCGTCGACGTCCGAGGTGATCCCGGGGTGGAGCTTCTCCAGGCACTCCAGCACCAGGGCCTCCCGGTCGGACTGGTCCAGTGCGGCGAACCGGCGGGCGTTGGCCCCCCACAGATAGGCGCCGAGCAGCGCGGCGGGCTGTGCCGATCGCAGCGGGTCGAGGGCGCCCCAGCGGGGTGTGCCGAAGCCGTTGACGCCGCCGTCGGTGCGCACCGCGTTGTCGGAGGGGTACCAGACCTGCTGGATCGGCAGATCGGTGAAGCTTCCGCCGCCGTGGATGCCGTCCTCGCTCTCCCAGCGGCGGCGGGTCACGTGCAGTACGGTCTTGGCGCTGCTGGCGTAGCTGATGCCGCGCACCGCGTGGCGCTGGGCGTGCGGCAGGCCGGGCGTGACGGTGATCTGGTCGAGCGCGGGGGCCGGGACGCAGCAGACCGCGAAGTCCGCGGTGTCGTCGAGCCGGCCTCCGATCCGGCGTCCGCGCACCCGGACGCCGTCCGGGGTCGGCGCGAGTTCGTCGATCCGGGTGGACAGCCGCAGGGTGCCGGGGCGCAGCGCGCGGACGAAGGCGTGCACCAGGGAGTCGAGGCCGTCGGTGAGTTCGACCTGACCGCGGTGGAAGAGGCCGAAGTAGTCGACCAGGACCTCCAGCAGCGAGGACTGCTCGTAGTGGGCGAGGCCGCTGGCGTGGCCGTAGAGGTCCCAGGCGTCCTGGGAGAGGTGGTCGTGGACGAACTGCCAGAGGGAGACCGAGGCCGCGCGCTCCAGTGCGGGGTCGTCCCAGTGGCCGTCCAGGGCGAGGCGCTGCTGCTCGGTGGTGAAGGACTGCCAGACCGGGCCGAGGATCCGGTCCAGCAGGGCGGACGGCTGGTGGCGCTCCTCCGGCCGCAGGGCGAAGGCGGGGAACAGGGACGCGACGTCCTCCACCCGGGCCCGTCGGCCGCGCAGGTGGTAGTAGGCCCTCGGGTTCCAGTTGACGAACGGGCGGGTCGGGAGCCGGAAGCGGGTCACGTAGTGGAGCACGCAGTGGTGGTTCGCGGGGATGCGCATCGCCCCGAGGTCGGCGTGGGTGCCGTCCCAGAACCGGTGCGTGCGCACGCGGCCGCCCGGGTGGTTGCCGCGTTCGTAGACCACGACCTCGAAGCCGCGCCGCTGCAGCTCGTACGCGCACACCAGCCCGGCGATGCCCGCGCCGATCACGACCACGCGGCCGCCGGGGCCGGCCACCGGGTTCAGCAGAGCCCGGGGGAAGGCGAAACTGGAGTCGAACATCGGGGGCGGCCCTTCGCTGGACGGCCCCGACAGCCTGACTGATCGAGCATCAGCAGACCTGCCGGGTATGGGAGTTGGGGTACGGCGGTGGCGGTTCGGGCGGTGGTGCCGGTGGTCGACCGGCCCTCGCTCCGCCCGCGCCCGTGGCGCTCCGGTTCCGGTGCGCGCGCCGGGTGGGCGCCATGGGGGCGGTGGTACGTGAGCGATCGAACGGGGATCGACCGTCCCGTCGGCCGCGACGGCTACCGGGCAGTCTGCCCGGTCGCGGGGCGTCGGCCGCGCATTGTCACCCGAATGGACGGCGCGCCCGGGGAGGGCCGGGGCAGGGCGGGTGCCGGTCGCCATTCCCGGCCGGGAATTGAGCGGTGACCGGGGTCGGCGGCACGGTGGAGGCACACACCGAACGCCACACCACCGGGGGACCGACCATGACCACCACCGCGCCCGCCGCGACCACCGCTGTCCCGACGACCACCACCGCGTTCCCGTCGACGGCGCGCAGCTACCACCTCGGCGAGGGCAGCGGCCTCGACCGGCTGTCGCTGCGCACGGCCCGGCCGAGGACCCCGGGCCCGGGGGAGGTAGCGGTCGCGGTCCGCGCGGTCTCGCTGAGCTTCCGCGAGCTGCTGGTGCTGCGCGGGCAGTACGTGCTGCCGGTCAAGCCGGACGTCGTCCCGGTCTCGGACGGCGCCGGCGAGGTCGTAGCCGTCGGACCGGGCGTCCGGTGGGCGCGCCCGGGGGACCGCGTCACCGCCACCCTGTTCCCGTACTGGCGGGACGGCCGGCTGGCGGCGGACCTGCTGCCGCAGCTCGGCGGCACGCTGGACGGGATGCTGACCGAGCTGGCCGTCCTCCCCGAGCAGGCCCTGCTGCCGGTCCCCGCGCACCTCTCCTACCAGGAGGCGGCCACCCTGCCCTGCGTCGGCCTCACCGCCTGGAACGCGCTGACCGGCGACGGCCGCGGCGTGCGCCCCGGGGAGACCGTCCTGGTCACCGGCTCCGGGGGAGTGTCCCTGTTCACGCTCCAGTACGCCCACGCCCTCGGCGTGCGGGTGATCGCCACCACCGGGAGCCGGGCGAAGGAACAGCGCCTGCGCGACCTGGGCGCCGACGAGGTGGTCAACTACCGGGACCGGCCCGACTGGCACACCGCGGTCCGGGAGCTGACCGGCGGACGCGGCGTCGACCGGGTCGTCGACACCGCCGGGTCGCTGGAGCAGTCGATGAAGGCGCTGGCCGTCGACGGTCACGTCGCCCTCGTCGGCTCCGTCACCGGCGACTGGCGGCCGCTCGACCCGCGGCTGCTCTTCGGCGTCGCCGCGACCCTGCGCGCGGTGGCGGTCGGCAGTTACGCCCAGTTCGCGGCCATGAACGAGTTCGTCGCCGAGCACGCTCTGCGCCCCCTCGTCGACCGGGTCTTCCCGTTCGAGGAGGCCGCCGCGGCCTACGACTACTACGAGCGGGCCAACCCGCTGGGCAAGGTCGTCATCACCGTCGGCTGACCGGTACTCCGTCCTGCCTCGTCACGGCAGGGTGTCCCCGGCGTCCCCGGCCTCCCCCCGCCGCAGCAGGGTGTCGATCCGGGCGGCCACGGCCAGCAGCTCCCGGTCACCGCCGCGCGGTCCGACCAACTGGAGCCCGACCGGCGGTGAGCCGTCGACCGGGAGCGGCACCGTGACCGAGGGCAGCCCCGCGGTGGCCGACGGGGAGGTGTTGCGGATCAGCGTGGGGAACGTGGGCACCTCCCGGCCGTTGAGGGGGAGCGACTCCTCGTGCCGGTGCAGCGGACGGGCGCACACCGGCACGGTGGGGGCGAGGATCGCGTCCACGCCGTTCACCGCGAAGAGTTCGGCGTAGGCGGCCTGCATCGCGCGGCGTTCCGCGACCGCCCCGCGATGCGCGGCCGGCCCCGCGTACGCCGGGCCGGTGGGCAGGGCGGCGGTCCTTAGCAGCTCCGCGACGGCAGGGTCGGCGGCCGCGTCGACCACCTCGGCGGTGGTGCGCCCGATGCGGTGCCCGGCGAGGTAGCGGTCGAAGGCGGCGGCGAACTCCCCGAACACCAGGTGCATCCCGGCCCGGGCGTCGTACTCCACCAGGTGCCCGGTGTCCACCGGGACCCAGACCGTCCGCGTCGTGCTGAGCCGGTCCACGGCCGCCTCCCAGGCAGCCCGGACCGGGGCCTCCAGGTCCTCGGTGAACACGTGCCTCGGCAGGCCGAGCCGGAGCGTGCGGTCGGGGGGCAGCGCGGCCCCGGTGCGGCCGGTGACGAAGGCGTCCAGCGCGGCGAGCCGAGCCAGGGTGCGCGCCATCGGTCCGGGGGTGTCCCGGGTGACCGACAGGGGGGTGACACCGGCCGAGGGGTAGCGCCCGGCGCTCGGGCGCAGGCCGTAGATCCCGTTGAGCGCGGCCGGGATGCCGACGGACCCGCCGGTGTCGGTGCCGAGCCCGGCGTCCACGATGCCCGAGGCCACCGCGGCGGCCGTACCGCCGCTGCTGCCGCCCGCGAACAGGGACGGGTCGGCGCCGTTGCCGACCGCGCCGAAGGTGGGGTTGCCGGAGGTTACCCCCAGCGCCAGCTCGTGCATGTTCGTCTTGCCCAGGACGATCGCGCCGGCCGCGCGCAGCGCCGCGACCACGGGTGCGTCGGCGGCGGGGACGAACCCGGCGAGCGCGGGGCTGCCCGCCGTGTTGGGCAGGCCCGCGACATGGATGTTGTCCTTGACGGCGAGGCACCAGCGGCGGGCGCCGCCGCCGCGCCGGTCGTGGCGGGCCGCCTCCGCCCCGGCCCCCTCGGCGTCGAGGGTGATGAAGGCATTGAGGTGCGCGACGATGGCGGCGCGCTCCAGGGCCGCCGCCACCGCTTCCTGCGCGGGGCCGCGGCCCGCTGCTCCCGGCCCGACCATCCGACCGCGCTCCCCTCGACCGTGCGACCGCTGACTCCGTGCGACGGCTCGCTCCGTGCAACCGCCTGGACCGCAGCCTCGCAGCCGTCCGGGCGGTCGGACGCCCGCGGCGCCCGGCGGGCCGCGATCTCGACAACTTCGTCACAGGAGCATCGGGTTGCGTTCCGGTGGGCCGGATCCTCGGAATCATCCCTGCCGGGCATCGGGGAGATGCCGGTGGACATGATCGTTGGGGGTAACGATGAGTACTCGGACCGCGGACGCGAAGCCGCCGACCAGGCGCCGGCCCGCCGGGGAGAACGCCGCCCGCGCCTTGGCACACGGCCTCTTCCTCCTGGCCGGACTGGCCACCACGGTGCTCGGCTTCAGCTGGTTCGTCGACGCGAACGAGGAGGCGGGCGCCTACCGCACCGCCCCGGCGTGCGGCTCGGCGGCGCACACACCCGGCACGGACTGCGTGCGGCACGAGACCGGCACGGTGACCGCGAGGGGAGCCAGTTCCGTCGGTGACGGCACCGTGTACACGCTGACGGTGGCACGTGGGACGGGCTCCGGCCACCGCTACACGGTCGACTCGGACCTCTACCACGCCACGAAGGTCGGTGCGGACGTGGACCTGACGCTCTATCGGGGGAGGGTGGCCGAGGTCTCGCACGACGGTGCACGGACCTCGCACTCGGGCACGGCCTGGGTGGCATCGCTGGAGGTGGCTCTCCTGGTCGGCCTGGGCGCGGCGCTCGCAGTCATCGGCCTGACCTGGACGCGCTTCATCACCGACGTGGCCTCCTTCGCCTTCGCCATGGGCGGCTTCACCGCCGTCATGGCGTTCGTCGGCAGCCTCACCCTGGTGCCGTCGCAGCTGCCGCTCGCCGCCACCCTGGCCTTTCCCGTGCTCGGCTGGCTGGGCATGACCCTCCTCCCGGCGGTGATCGTCCGGAGCGACTGACGTTCCCGGCCCCGTGCTCCCCGTGCTCCCCGTCCTCCCGGTGCTCCCGTCCTCCCGGCTCTTCCGGACCGCCCTCCGGGACCGGATCCCCGCAGCCGCTTCCCGCCGGCCGTTCGTGGGCGTAGCGTGGCCACACGGTGGTGCGTCCGCCGGGGTGCCGCCGGCCCGTGTCGGCACGCCCTGCCGGAGGCCGCGATGGCAGCAGACCGGATGGCCTTCCTCACCACCCCGCGCGCGGAGCGCGAACGACGGGACGCACGGGAGCGGGTCGACGACTGGCGGGAGGTCTACCGCCCCGGGTCGTTGCTGCCCATCGTCGGCGGGCAGGCCGCCCGCTGCATGGACTGCGGGCTGCCGTTCTGCCACAGTGCCTGCCCGCTCGGCAACCTCGTCCCGGACTGGAACCGGCTGGTGGCCCTGGACGGCTGGCGGGCCGCGGCCGGGCGCCTGCTGGCGACCAACAACTTCCCCGAGTTCACCGGACGGCTCTGCCCGGCCCCCTGCGAGAGCGCCTGCGTGCTCGCCGTCGACGGCGGGGCGCCCGTCACGATCAAGAACATCGAGCTCGCCCTCGCCGACCGCGCCTGGGAGGAGGGCTGGGACCTCCCGCAGCCGCCCGCCAGCACCACGGGCCTGCGGGTGGCGGTGGTCGGCTCCGGTCCGGCGGGCCTCGCCGCCGCCCAGCAGCTCACCCGGGCCGGCCACAGCACCACGGTGTACGAGCGGGCCGACCGCCCCGGCGGGCTGCTGCGCTACGGCATCCCGCCGTTCCGGCTGGAGAAGCACCGGCTGGACCGCCGGCTCGAGCAGATGCGGGCCGAGGGCACCACGTTCCGGACCGGCCTGTGTGTCGGCCGGGACCTCGCGGCCGACGAGCTGCGGGCCGAGTGCGACGCGCTGGTGGTCGCCGTCGGCGCGGGCCTGCGGCGCGAACTGCCGGTGCCCGGGTGCCGGCTCCCGGGCGTCCACCAGGCGATGGCCTATCTGACCGGCGCGAACCGGGTCGACGAGGGCGAACTCCCGGTCGCGCCGGTGTCCGCGGAGGGTCTCCGGGTGGTGATCGTCGGCGGTGGCGACACCGCGGCGGACTGCCTCGGCACCACGCTGCGACAGCGGGCGGCGGCCGTCACCCAGCTCGACATCAACCCGCGCCCGCCCGTGCGCCGGGCCCCCGGACAGCCCTGGCCGGTCCACCCCAAGGTCCACCGGGAGACCACCTCGCACGAGGAGGCGGACGCCACCGGGAGCGGGGTCCGGGTGTTCGCCGCCAGCACGGTCGCCTTCGAGCCCGGCCCGGACGGACGTCTCGCCGCGGTGCGCTTCGCCGACGCCGAGTCGCCCGACCGCACGCCCCGGGCGGGCACCGAGCGGAGCGTCCCGGCCGAACTGGTACTGCTCGCGCTCGGCTTCACCGGCCCCGAGCCGGAGCCCTGGCAGACCGCCGGGCTCGGCCTCGCGGTCGGCCCGGACGGCGCCTTCGCCCGGGACGACGGCTTCGCCGCCGGAACGGCCGGTGTTTTCGTCGCGGGCGACGCGGGGCGCGGTCAGTCGCTGATCGTGTGGGCGATCGCCGAGGGCCGCTCGGCCGCCGCCGCCGTGGACCGCTACCTGCGCGGCCGCACCGAACTGCCCGATCCGATCCGGGCCTCCGCCCGCCGGCTCACGCTGTGACCGGCCGGAGTGTGCTGCACCGAAGTGTCCTCAGGCCCGCGCGCCGGCGTTCGCAGCGGCGTGGGCACCGAGGTTGGCACCGACGTTCGCGCCGGTGTTGGCGAGGAGCAGCCGGGCGACCTCCCGGGCCTCGGCGGCGGGGTCCGGGGTGCGGGTGAGGGCGGCGAGGGTGATCGCCCCCTCGGCGAGCAGGGCCAGGTGGACCCCGGTGCCGGCCGGGCTGCCGGCGTCCTCGGCGAGTCCGGTGAGGTAGTCGCGGAGGGCCTCCTTGTGCCGGCGCGCGGCGGCGGCGACAGCGGGCGCGGTGGCGCCGAGTTCGCCGTAGGAGTTGACGAAGGCGCAGCCCCGGAAGCCGGGCCGGGCGAACCAGTCGCCGAGCCAGTCGTACACGGCGAGCACCCGCTCGGGCGGAGTGCCGGCGACGGCGTCCACATGGTCGGCGAGGTCGGCGAGCCACCGCCGGTCGCGGCGCTCCAGATAGGCCTCGACGAGGTCCTCCTTGGACGGGAAGAGCTGGTAGAGGCGGCGCAGGGTGACGCCGGCGGTGGTACGGACGGCGTCCATGCCGACCGCCTGGACGCCCTGCGCGTAGAACAGCTCCTCGGCCGCGTCGAGGATCCGGGTACGTGCGGCGTCGGTGTCCATCAGCCCTGTCCTTTACATGAGAACCACGGTTCTCATAGAGTAGCGGACACGACGAGAACGACCGTTCTCGCTCGACTGCCGGGGTCGTCCCTCCGGTGTCGTCCCCCGATGTCGTCCCCAGGAGGAGACCGGCATGTCCGAGCAGCGCCCGCCCCTGCCCCCGTTCACCGAGGAGACCGCCCGTGTGAAGGTCCGGGCCGCCGAGGACGGCTGGAACACCCGCGACCCGCAGCGGGTCGCCCTCGCCTACACCCCGGACAGCCGGTGGCGGAACCGCGCCGAGTTCGTCACCGGGCGCGAGGAGATCGCCGCCTTCCTCACCCGCAAGTGGCAGCGTGAGCACGAGTACCGGCTGGTCAAGGAGCTCTGGGCGCACACCGCCGACCGCATCGCGGTCCGTTTCGCCTACGAGTGGCACGACGACGCCGGCCATTGGTACCGCTCCTACGGAAACGAGAACTGGGCGTTCGACCAGGACGGCCTGATGGCGCACCGGCACGCGTCGATCAACGATCTGCCCATCACCGAGGCCGAGCGCCTCTTCCACTGGCCGCTCGGCCGCCGTCCCGACGACCACCCGGGGCTGACCGACCTCGGGCTCTGAGCCCGCTAGCCCGGGGCGACTCAGGTGATCGAGTAGGACAGCTTGACCCGGTCGGAGCTGTCACTGATCCTCAGACGCAGGTAGTAGACGAACTGGCTGTCGTTGCCGTCCGGATGGGTGGAGAGGGTGCAGGCGTCGACCAGCGTCACGGTCAGTGAAGTGGCCTCGGGCGATCCTGCCGGTCCGACCCTGCCGATCGTCTGCTGCGGCGTGATCTGGGAGTCCACCACGTCGCAGCACTGGTGCACGGTGACGCCCACCGACCCGTTGCCGGGGATTCCGTTGGGGTCGTCCAGTTCCGCCAGCAATTGGACGTTGATGGTGGTGCCCGCGGAAGCGCGGAACGCGGGCGAGAACATGGTCACCGTCGTGGAGGCGGTGAACGACTCGCTGATCGGCAGGGAACGGGAACCGCTGCACGACTTGTCCGTCCTCAGATCGAGTTCATCGGACACGGGGGCGTCCTCTCGTGAGGTCGAGGTACCGAATGTCGAGGAAGTGCCGACTTTTTCAGCATCGCCGCAAGGAGCCCGGGCCGCATCTCTGTCGGTCCGGCACGAGCTGCCGGCCCCTCCCTCGACCACCCGACGGCCGGGGGAGGGGCCGGGTCGGAGCGCGGTCCGCGCGGGGTCAGGCGCGGCAGCGCAGCATCGTCAGTGGGGGATTGGCGGCGTAGTCGTCCCAGAACTCCTCGCCGTACTCCCGCACACCGGCCGCCGAGATCTCCAGCGGGACCCAGGTGATCCCGGTGAACCCGGCCGCCCGCAGGCTCCGCTCGTAGACCTCGCGGCCGGGCGGGTTCGCGACGAAGGAGATCGGCGGATCGAGGAGCGCGGTGATCCTCACCCGGGGCCCGATCTCGGAGTCCTCGCCGAGCGATTCGCAGAGGAAGCCGTACTTGGCCAGGGACGGTCCGTCGAAGCGGTAGTCCGGGTGCTGTCCGAAGGCGAAGAACTCGGCCCCGGCCGCCATGCTCCGGTGGATATTGCGGCACATCCGCTCGATGGTGGCGACGTCGTCGGCGTAGTTGAAGAGCTGGACGGCGACCGCGATGTCGAACGGCTCCTCGAAGGCGCGCAGTTCGGCGACGTCGCCGAGCTCGTAGCGCACGCCCAGCGGGTCGGCGTCCTCCCGTGCCCGGGCTGCCTCGACCATCGCGGAGGAGATGTCGACGCCGAGGACGCGGGAGGCGCCGCGGCGCTTGAACTCCCGGCTGTAGAAGCCGGTTCCGGAGGCGAGGTCGAGGACCGACCTGCCCTCGACGTCGCCGACCAGGCCGAGGAAGCCGGGCACCTCCCCGTAGCGGGCGAGCGGCAGGGTCTTGAAGCCCTCGAACGCCTCGCCGATCCCGTCGTACAGCTGACCGCTCATCGCGTCGGTCCCCCTCTGTTCGGTCCGTGGCGGCGGCCTTCGGAACGGGCCGCGGCCTCCGGCGGGAAGTCTGCCGCCCGCCCGCCGGGCCGGCGAACTGGCGGAAACCCCGAACTTGGTGCGGCCAGGGGCGGTTCGGTTCTCGTGTTCGTCCCGACCGGAGCCGGGGCCGCTGCACCTTCACGGCCCCGAGCCGACACACCGACCCTCGACACCTCGACACACGGACACGCTGACTGCCCGGCGGCACTGTTCAGTCCAGCAGCACACCGGGGTTGAGGATGCCGTGCGGGTCGAGGGCGCCCTTGACGGCGCGCAGGGCCAGGGCGAACGGCTCCGGACGCTGGCGGTCGTAGCCGGGGCGGTGGTCGCGGCCGACGGCGTGGTGGTGGGTGACCGTGGCGCGGTGGCGGTGCAGGACGTCGGTGGCGGCGGCCTTGATGTCGTCCCAGACGGCGACCTCGTCGCCGGGGCGTCCGGCCACCGCGACGGTGAAGTAGGGTGCGGCGCCGTCCGGGTAGACGTGGGTGAGACGGCAGTTGACGGTGGCCGCCTGTCCGGTGGCCGCGCGGGCGGCGGCGCCGACCTCGGCGCGGACGGCTTCGATCAGGGCGGGGATCCGGTCCCAGGTGGCGGCGGTCTCGAAGGTCTCGACCACGGCGCCCATCCGGGCCAGCCCGTCGCGGAGATAGGGCATCCGCAGGAACGCCGAACGCCAGGCGCCCACGGCGCCGCCGTCCGACCCGTCCGCCCCGTCCGATCTGTCCGCCCCGAGCCGTCCGCCGTGGTCGCGGGCCAGCTCGACGGCGGCGGCGAGCCGGTCGTCGACGGGCCCGGTGGCGGATTCGAAGCCCAGGACCAGGACGCTCGATCCGTCCTTCGACGCGCGGGAGAACAGGGCTTCGCCGGGGTCGAGCAGCCGGCAGTTGGCCGGGGCGAGGTCGGTCTGCGCGACGGTGCGCACGGCGTCCAGCGCGCGCCGGAAGTCGGTGAAGGCCAGCGCGGCGGAAGCCTTGTGACGGGGGCGTTCCTGCACTCGCATCCAGGCCTCGGTGATGACGCCGAGGGTACCCTCCGAGCCGAGGAAGAGCCGGTCTGGCGAGGGGCCGGCCCCGGACGCCGGCAGTCGCCAGGAGGTGCTGGTCCCGGCGGGGGTGACCACGCGCAGGGACTGCACGAAGTCGTCGATGCGGGTGCGCCCGGTGGCGTAGTGGCCGCCGGCGCGGGTGGCCAGCCAGCCGCCGAGGGTGGAGAACTCGAAGCTCTGCGGGAAGTGGCGTAGGGTCAGGCCGTGGGGCCGCAACTGGTCCTCCAGGACGGGACCGAGAGCCCCGGCCTGGATTCGGGCGGAGCGGCCGGTCGGGTCGACCTCCAGGACGCGGTCCATCGAGGTCAGGTCGAGCGACAGCACGGCGCGGTGGGCGTCGCCGCGGTACTCCACCCCGCCGACCACCGAGGACCCGCCGCCGAACGGAACGACCGCCACCCCGTGCGCGCCGGCCCAGTCGAGCAGGTCGGCCACCTCCTGGTCGCCGGTCGGGCGGGCGACCAGGTCCGGGATCCGGCCCGGGCGGCCGCGCAGGGCGCGGGCGATGTCGCGGTAGGCCTTGCCCATGGCGTGGGCGGCACGGTCGTCGGGGTCGCCGCTGACGAGGCGGGCCAGGGAAGGCGGTGGCGTCACGGCGGGCCGGCCGACGGCGAGGTCGGCGACCCGGGGGACCGGCAGCGGGCGGGCCAGGGTGCCCGGCAGCAGGGCGCCCAGCGCGAGGCACTCGGCCTCGTCGGGGTGGGCGTCCTGATAGCCCCAGCCCCACCAGGACCGGAGGCGGGGGACGGTCTCGGCGGCAGGCGTCATGAGGCAGCTCCGGGGGGATCCGATGAACTTACCGATCAGTAAATTACCCTAAGGTAAGATAAGTTCTATGACAATGCTTCCCACCAGGGCCGGCACCAAGGGCATGCCGAGGGCCGAGCGTGAACGACAGGTTCTCGCCGCGGCCACCGAGGAGTTCGGCCGACGCGGCTACGAGGCCACCACCATGGCCACCGTCGCCGCCCGGGTGGGCGTCACCAAACCCCTGCTGCACCAGTACTTCGGCAGTAAGCAGGACCTCTTCCTCGGCTGCCTCGAACCGGTCGGCGACCGGCTGCTGACAGCCGTCCGGACCGCCATGGCCGACCACGACAACGGCGCACCCCCCACACCCCTGCGCGTGCTGCGCGCCCTCTTCGACGCCCTCGACGGGCAGCGCGAGGCCTGGTTCGTCCTCTACGACTCCTCGCTGCCGCCCGGCAGCGAGGCCGCCCACCGCGCCGCCCACTACCGCGACGCCATCGACGAGCTCGCCGCCACCGGCACCGCCGACCTCCTGCACAGCACCGGATCCGACGACCCCCTCGACGCCGACGCCCTCAAGTACGCCTGGCGCGGCCTGTGCACCACCCTCGTCCGCTGGTGGATCGAGCACCCCGACCAGACCCCCGAGGCCATGGCAGGACGCTGCGCCCGGATCTTCGCCACCGCCCGGGCCGTCGGTCCCGGCTGAGGGCCCGGCCGCGAACCACCGTCGGGCAGCACCGCCGCGAACCACCGCCGGGCGGCCGGCAGAGCCGACCGCCCGACGGTGTTCGGCGGATGTCAGCGGCGGGAGCGCCGCGCCGCCACCAGCAGGCCACCGAGGCCGAGGAACAACACGGTGACCAGCAGCGCCGGCTTCGGGCTGCCGGTGCCCGTGGGCGGCAGCGGAGGCCGGGTCGTCGGGCTGGGGCTCGGGCTCGGCAGCCTGCGGACCGTGGTGCTGGTCGAGCAGTTGCCGCTCGTGCTCACCGCTGCCCGCCGCGCGACGTCCCCGCCACCGGCCCCGCCGACGTTCCCGCCGTCGGAGCAGTTGGACCCGTCGGCGGACAGCCGGTTGACGAGCGTCGCGCCACCGGCCCCGGGCTTCACGGTGACGGTGTAGCTGAGCGTCGCCGTCGCTCCGGGCCGGAGGTCGAGCGTCCACGTCAGGCGAGGCGCCGCGTAGGCCGTCCGCCCGGTGTCGGCGCGGGCGTCCAGACCGTAGACCGCTCCGTCCAGGACCCCGGAGAGGTCGTCGGTGACGACGGCGCCGAAGTACGTGCCACTGGCCCGGTTGGTGGCGGTGACGGTGTACGTGACCCGGTCACCGGCCTTCGGGTCCGTCGGCGTCGCGTGCTTGCTGAGTAGCAGGTCGTGCCGAACGGTGACCGGCACGGTGGGGGTGGCCACCGCGGTGCGGTCGGTCGCGTCAGGATCCGGCCCGCCCGTCACCACCACTGTGTTGACCGGGACGGCCGTGACCTCCGCGTCCAGCGTTCCGGTGAGCGTCCAACCCGCCGTCCCGCCGACCGGGATCTCGACGGCCGGGCAGGTCGCCGTCCCGCCGGTGAGAGGGCAGGCGGTGCCGTCGTCCGCCGCCATCGAGGCGTCGTTCACCCCTGCGGGCACCCGGTCGGTGACGACGACGTTCCGCGCCCGCGACGGCCCGTGGTTGGTCACCGTCACCCGCCACTGGATCCGCTGCCCGGCGACGACCGGGTCGGTCAGCAGCACCTTGGCCACGCTCAGCCGTGCCTGCGCCGACGGCGACTCCGAGGGGGAGGCGACCGCGGTGTGCGTGGGCGTGGCCGGGTCGGGCCCGCCGGTGACCGTCACGGTGTTGGTCGGTGTGACGGTGGCGGCGGCGTCCAACGTGCCGGTCAGGGTCCAGGTCCGGGTTTCCCCGACCGGGATCCCGACGGCTGGGCAGGTGGCCGTCCCGTCCGCGATCGGGCAGACGGCGCCGTCGTCCGCCGCCATCGAGGTGTCGTTCACCGCTGCGGGCACCCGGTCCGTGACAACCACGTCACGGGCCACGGACGGGCCCCGGTTGGTCACCGAGACCTGCCACTGGATCCGCTGCCCGGGCACGACCGGATCGGTCAGCAGAACCTTGGAGACCGAGAGGCGGGCCTCCTGCACCGGCTCGCCCGTCGGGCTGGCGACGGCGGTATGCGTCGGAGTGGCCGGATCGGGCCCGCCGGTCACGGTGACGGTGTTGGTCGGCGTGACGGCGGCATCAGGGCCGAGCGTGCCGGTCAGGGTCCAGGTCCGCGTCTCCCCGGCCGCGATCTCCACGGCCGGGCAGGTCGCCGTCCCGCCGGTGATCGGGCAGGTGGTTCCGTCGTCCGCCGTCATCGTGGCGCCGTCGACCCCTGCGGGCACCGGGTCGGTGACGACGACGTTCCGGGCCCGCGAGGGGCCGTTGTTGGTGACGGTGACCCGCCACTGGATCTGCTGTCCCGGCACGACCGGGTCGGTCACCAGGATCTTCGCGACGACGAGGTTGGCCTGCGGTTCGGGACTTGCGCTCGGCGAGGCGACCGCGGTGTGCGTGGGCGTGGCCGGGTCGGGTCCGCCGGTGACCACCACCGCGTTCGTCGGCGTCACGGTCGCGTCCGGGGCGAGCGTCGCGGTCAGCGTGTACGAGGCGGTCTGTCCGACCTCCAGCTCGATCGCCGGGCAGACCGCAACACCGTCGGTGATCGGGCAGGCGGACGCGTCGCCGTCCGACTGGAGGACGGCGTTGGAGAGCCCGTTCGGGATCCGATCGGTGATCACGACATTGCGCGCCTTGGACGGACCGTTGTTGGTCACCGTGACTCGCCACTGGATGACCTCCCCCGGAACGACCGGGTCGGTCACCAGCACCTTGGCGACGGTCAGACTCGCCTGCGGTGTCGGCGAGTTGGTCGGCGAGGCCACCGCGGTGTGCGTGGGTGTGGCCGGGTCGGGCCCGCCGGTGACGACCGCCGTGTTGGTCGGAGTGACGGTCGCGTCCTGCATCAGAGTGCCGCTCAGCGTGTAGGAGACCGTCTGCCCGACCTCCAGCTCGACCGCCGGGCAGACCGGCGTCCCGTCCGTGATCGGACACACCCTCCCGTCGGCGGCCGTCATGCTCGGCCCGCCGACCCCGTCCGGCACCCGGTCGGTGACGACGACGTCGCGGGCGCGGGAGGGGCCGTTGTTGGTGACGCTGACCTGCCACTGGATCTGCTGGCCGGGGATGACGGGGTTGGTGAGCAGGACCTTGGTGACGGTGAGGTTCGCTTGCGGTGTGGGCGAGTTGGTGAGCGAGGCGACGGCTGTGTGTGTGGGTGTGGCGGGGTCGGGGCCGCCGGTGACCGTGGCGGTGTTGGTCGGTGTGACCGTGGCGTCCTGGGCCAGCGCGCCGGTGAGGGTCCACGTGAGGGTCTGCCCGGCGGGGATCTCCACGGCCGGACAGGTTGCCGTTCCAGCCTTGATCGGGCAAGGCGTGTTGTCGGCGTCGGCCTTCATACTCGCACCGGTCACGCCCGCCGGAACGGTGTCGGTGACGACGACGTCACGGGCGCGGGAGGGTCCGTTGTTGGTGACGGTGACCTGCCACTGGATCTGCTGCCCGGGGACGACGGGGTTGGTCAGCAGCACCTTCGACACGGTGAGGTTTGCCTGCGGCGAGGGGGAGTTGGTCGGCGAGGCGACGGCCGTGTGGGTGGACACCGAAGGGTCGGGCCCACCGGTGACCGTCACCGTGTTGGTCGGCGTCACGGTCGCGTTGGTGTCGAGCGTGCCGGTGAGCGTCCACGTCATCGACGAGCCGGCCGGGATCTCGACGGCGGGGCAGGTGGCCGTGCCGTTGCTGATCGGGCAGTTGGTTCCGTCGGCGGCCGTCATCGCCGGGTTGGTGACACCTGCCGGAACGGTGTCGGTGACGACGACGTCGCGGGCGCGCGAGGGGCCGTTATTGGTGACGCTGACGCGCCACTGGATCTGTTGCCCGGGGACGACCGGGTTGGTGAGCAGGACCTTGGCCACCGTGAGGTTGGCCTGCGGTGTCGGCGACTTGGTCGGCGAGGCGACGGCGGTGTGGGTCGGGGTCGCAGGGTCGGGGCCACCGGTCACCGTCACGGTGTTGGTCGGTGTGACGGTCGCGTTGGCGTCGAGGGTGCCGGTGAGCGTCCATGTCACCGACGAGGCGGCC
>NZ_LGDO01000501.1:0-62128 GCF_001279805.1 Streptomyces sp. XY431 | reverse complement strand
CCGACCCGCCCGCCGATCTGCCCGCCGGGGCGTCGGCGGCCGAGCCGGCCGCCGCCTGGCTTCAGCGCTGGACCAACCACCTCGGCCGGGGCTGGCGCACCCTCGGCCTCAGCACCGAGACCGTCGCGCTGGCCCACCGGATGCTCGACCGGCTGCGCGCCGAGGCCGTGCCGGTCGACCTCTTCACCGGGGTGCGCCGCAGTGCCACCCAGCTCGAACTCCTCGACCTGCTGCTCACCGAGGGCGTCCCGGTCGCCGACCCGGCCGAGGGCCACAGCTTCGTCCTCCAGGACTGGGTCGGCGCCTCCGACACCGACGGCCGCACCCTCACCGCCCTCGCCGCCGACCCCCGCTTCCGGCCCGCGCTGCGCGCCGCCGTCCCGGCCGTCTGGGACACCGTCGACAGCCGCCGCCTCGCCGCCCGCCCGGTCCTGCGCGAGCTCTTCGTCGAGTGGTCCGACGCCCGCGCCGACGAGCTGACGGCCGCCCGCGGCCTGGAGAGCGCGAACGGCATCCTGCGCGAGCTGAGCACCCA
Source organism: Streptomyces sp. XY431 (assembly GCF_001279805.1). NCBI lineage: Bacteria > Bacillati > Actinomycetota > Actinomycetes > Kitasatosporales > Streptomycetaceae > Streptomyces > Streptomyces sp. XY431. The sequence continues at coordinate 61,593 of NZ_LGDO01000501.1, read as the reverse complement.
CCGCACCGCCATCCGCGACGAGAACCCGGCCGCCGCCCAACGGATCGCCGAACTCGACGTGACCGGGCTGCTCGCCGACGCCCTGCGCGGCGGCATCCTCGACGAACTCGGCTGGCCCGCCCTGGAGGAGGCGCTCGCCCGGCTCGGCATCGAGGCCGGCGACACCCCCGGCGTCGGCAGCGGCCGCAACCTCCCCGAGGGGCTGCTGCTGGAGGAGGCCTGGCCGCACCTGGTGCTCGCCCGCGGTAACCAGGTCGTGGTGGCCGGCCCGCAGGGCATCCTGCTCGAACACACCCTGCGCATCCCCGACAAGCTCGACAGCTGGCACCGCCCCCGCTTCCGCTTCGTCGACGGCGAACTCCTGGTCGCCTGGGCCCACGAGGGCAAGCAGCGGGCCTACTGGTCCGGCCGCCCCGCCGAGGTCTTCGAACTCGGCGGCGAGCGGATCGCCCACTACTACGGCGGCGGCGACATCGAGACGCCCACCCTGCCGCTGCCCGGCGGCGGCCGCACCGGCGGCCACCGGCCACTGCACGTCGGCGACACCGTGCTGCCCGCCCAGAGCCGCGTCCTCGGCGACGGCACCGGCCACTGGACGGCCCACCGGCGCTCCGGCAGCGTCGTCCTGGAGGAACTCGACGCCGCCACCGGCACCGCGGGCCGCACCGCCGAGCCGCCCCTGATCGCCGCGAGCGCCGCGGCGGGCCGCCTCGACGTCCACCGCACCTGGCTGCTGCCGTTCCAGCCCGGCCTGGAGGCCACCCCGCTCGGCACCGACGGCACCGTCCTCGGCAGCTGGCTCCGGACCGACGGCAACCGGACCACCACCGTCACCGCCGACGGCACCAGGCTCGTCGTCGACAACACCCGCGGCGGCCGCTCGCTGTACCCGCTCGGCCGGCTCACCCTGCCCGGCGGCGGGCGGCCGATGCTGCAGGAGGGCCACGGGCGCCACCTGGCCCTCGGCCTGCCCGCCGCGGACTCCCCGGCGGAGGGTACCGTCACCGCCGACCCGGCCGGCTTCACCGCCGACTTCGAACCCGGCCGCCCCGGCGGCCTCGCCGGCGCCGGCACCGCCCTCGTCCTGCCGCTCGGCCACTGGCACGTCCTGCGCCCGCGCGACGAGCAGGGCTCGGCCGAGCTGCGTGCCGTCGGCCGCGAGCAGGCCGCCCGGCTCATCGACGCCGCCTGGCCGGCCGACGCCGAGCCCGTCCCCGCCGCCCGGCAGCGCTGGATCACCGTCCAGGGCGTGCGCCGCCCGGTCGTCAGCGGCGACAAGGCCGAGGAGCGGCTGCCGGTCGACGCCGTCGCCGGCGTCCTGCCCGGCGTCACCCACCGGCTGCTGCTGGCCGGCGTCACCGGCCTCGCCCGCACCGCCGCCGACCTGCTCGACCGGATCGCCCGCTACCTCCCGCAGCCCGAGGACGACGGCCGCGCCACCGGCGGCTCCGGTGCCGCCGAGTTCACCTACCGGCCCGAGCACGGCACCGACTACGAGCTCAGCCAGGCCGTCGCCCTGCTGCTGCCCGGCGTCGGCGGCTACGGCCGCTCCTGGGACCGCAGCGCCAACTACCGCGTCCTCAACAACCTCAGGGCCGTCACCGCCGTCCTCGCCGAGCCCCCCGCGGCCGAGGGCGAAGGCTGGAGCACCCCGCACCGGATCGCGCTGCACGGCGACGACGACCACCACGGCTGGCTGCAGACGCTCGGCCGGCTCGGCACCCTCGCCTACGCGGCCGCCGCCCCGCTCACCTCCGCCGAGCAGCGCGACTCGCTCGCCCTGCTGCTCACCGAGCTCACCGCCGGGCCGCTCGCCGACCGGGGCGCCACCCTGCGCGAGGTCGTCCTCACCGAGCCGCTGACCGACCCGAACGCCAAGGAGGGCAAGCACGAGCGGCGGGCCGGCCAGGTCTGGCGGCACGGCGACCGCACCGTCGTCGTCCTCGCCTGCAGCCACCACCGTGAGGACAAGGCGCACTGGCTCGCCGTCGACCACGACCCGAGCGGCGTCTTCGGCGCGGTCGCCCACTTCGGCACCGCCGAGGAGCGCGGCACCGAGGAGACCGTCGACGCGGCCTGGGTCGCCCGCTTCACCGCCCTGCTCCGCGAGCACGGCGCGATGACCCACCGCGCCGACCGCGCCGCCGACTTCGGCGCGCGCACCGGTATCGGCGCCGTCCGCTCCACGCTGCTGTTCAGCCCCACCGAGGCGCTGATCCACTGGTACGGCGCGCCGCTGCCCCCCGAGGCGCTCAAGGAGTACGGCCTCAAGTCCGGCGAGGCCAAGGCCGCCCGCGGCTGGCTGCGCGGGTGCGAACGCGACGCCCTCGGCGAGGTCTGGTCCGCCCTGCTGCCCGCCGACCCGGAGGAGCTCTGGAGCACCGGCCCGGACAGCGCCGCCGGCGCCGCGCGCTGGACGGCCCGCCTCGGCCGGCTGGTCACCCTGCCCGAGGCGGAGCAGGCCACCGTCAGCGGCACCAGCATCCAGAAGGTCGAGGAGATCCTCAACTACGCGACCACCCCGTGGCTGAGCCGCACCACCCGCCAACGGGTGCGCCCCCAGGGGGAGTCGGCCACACCCGTCCTCCAGGCCGACGACCCGCAGGCCCTGCCCGACCAGAACACCCTGCCCCAGGCCGCCGACGCGATCGCCTGGCTCGCCTACCGGCTGCCCTGGAACAGTCCGCTGCGCGACTCGCTCGCACCCGCCGTCCGGGCCCTGCACACCCGCCTGGCCGACCCGGAACTGCTGCTCTCCTACGAGCTGCGCCGCAACGGCAAGGGCGAGCCGCTGGCCGCCGTGCTGCGCGCCCGCTTCGGCCTGCCCGCCGAGGGCGGCGCCGACGCGGACGGTCTGGTCCGCTGCGGCGGGGCCCTGGTGCTCTCGCCCACCCAGGACGAGGCGGAGCAGATCTGGTGGCGCCCGGCCGGCCTGGACGGGGCGCAGGACCAGGCGCTGGACCAGCTGGCCGGCCTGGGCGACAGCTACTGGCTGTCCCGTCAGCGGACGGTGCTCACGGCGCTCCTGAGCGGGGAGCTGGACCGACTGGTCGTCCTGCCGGAGCTCCCCGACGCCGCCGGTGTTCCCGTCGAAGGGGCCGAGGTCTGGGCCCAGCACCCGCTGCTCACGGTGCCCGAGCTGGTCACCGAGGTCGCCAAGACCCACGAGCTCGGCGAGGACGCCGCCGTCCTCTACCTCCAGCTGCTCGCCCTGCCCGACCCGACCGACCGCCAGGTCGCGCGCTGGACGGGCTGGAAGCCGGCCCGGCTGAAGAAGGCGCGCGCCGAACTCCTCGGCTCCGGCCTGGTCATGGAGGCCAAGCGGGCCCGCGCCGGGCGCACCCTCTTCCTCCCCGGCGGCTGGCAGGAGGCCAAGGCCCCCGGCCTGCCCGTCGAGACCTGGAAGGCCGCCCTCTACGATCTCCCCACCCACCACGACGTGCTGCCCCGGTGCGCCGTCCCGGAGCTGTTCGCCCGGGCCTGGCAGCGCGTCACCGACGGGGACGCCCCCGGCTTCGAAGAGCTCCGGACCGGCAAGCGCAGGAAGGCCCGCCGATGACCACCACGACCACGACCAGCACCTCCACCAGCAGTACTTCCACCACCAGTACCGGTACGGCGGCCCGGCAGGTCGTCCCGCCGGAGGAGCGGTTCGCCGCCGAACTGGAGTTCCTCGCCGCGCACGACTCCGGCCCGCGCCCGCCCGGCTGGCGGCTCACCCCGCGCGCCGTCGTCACCTTCGTGATGGGCAGCGGCGGCGAGAAGCTCAAGGCCGGGCGCAAGAGCCTGGCGATCGAGCAGAAGTTCGTCGGCGAGCGGGCCCTCGTCGAACGCTGCGTCGTCACCCTCGCCGGGGAGCGCGGCCTGCTGCTCGTCGGCGAGCCCGGCACCGCCAAGTCGATGCTCTCCGAGCTCCTCGCCGCCGCCGTCTGCGGCACCAGCGCGCTCACCGTCCAGGGCACCGCCGGCACCACCGAGGACCAGCTCAAGTACGGCTGGAACTACGCCCTGCTGCTGGCCAAGGGCCCCAGCCGCGAGGCCCTGGTGCCCTCTCCGGTGCTCAGCGCGATGACCACCGGCGCGGTCGCCCGGGTCGAGGAGGTCACCCGCTGCCTCCCGGAGGTCCAGGACGCCCTGGTCTCGCTGCTCTCCGAGCGGCGGATCGCCGTCCCCGAGCTGGCCGGCACCCCGGACGGCCAGCTGCACGCCGCCCCCGGCTTCACCCTGATCGCCACCGCCAACCTGCGCGACAAGGGCGTCAGCGAGATGTCCGCCGCGCTCAAGCGCCGGTTCAACTTCGAGACGGTCGGGCCGATCGGCAGCCTGGCGGCCGAGGTCGAGCTGGTCCGCCGCCAGTCCACCGCGGCCGTCGCCCGGGCCGGGGCCGCCTTCGCGGTCGACGACGCGGTACTGGAAGCTCTCGTCACGGCCTTCCGCGACCTGCGGACCGGCCGCTCCACCGAGGGTTGGGACGTCGAACGCCCGTCCACCGTGATGAGCACCGCCGAAGCGGTCTCGGTGGCCACCGCGCTCGGGGTCGGCGCCGCGTACCTGCCCGACGGCGGCGACCTGCTCGGCCGGCTCCCCGGCCAGCTGATCGGCGTCGTCCGCAAGGACGACCCGGCCGACGCCGCCCGGCTGCTCGGCTACTGGGACGGCCCGGTCCGCCGCCGCGCCGAACAGGGCGCCGCCACCTGGCGCACCCTGTGGGAGCTGCGCTCGGCCCTGGAGCACTAGGCCGTCCGGCCGGCCCGCCGTCACCAGGGCAGCGGGCCGGCCCCCGGCCCCGCACATCCCCCTCCACCCTTCCCCCTCCCCGAACTTCCACCGAGAGGTGAACACATGAGCAGCGCGGTGCCGCCCGGCGGGGCGGGGCTCGGCCACGACGACCCGCGAGGGGCGGTCGCGACCGAGGCGGCCCGACTGGCCGCCTCCGGCCTCGACGCACCCGGGCCCTTCCTGATCGGGGTGCGTCACCACGCCCCTTCGCTCAGTGTCGTCGTGCCCGCGCTGCTGGACGCCGCCCGGCCCGATGTCCTGCTGGTCGAACTGCCCACCGAGTTCCAGCCCTGGCTCGACCTGCTCGCGGACGAGGCCACCCGGGCCCCGGTCGCCCTCGCCGCCGCACCCGCCGCCGACCGTCCGGACGACGCGGCCGAGGGCGGTGGGCTCGCCTTCTACCCGTTCGCCGACTTCTCGCCCGAACTCGCCGCCCTGCGCTGGGCCCGGCGGCACGGCGTCGAGACGGTCGCCTGCGACCTGCCCCTCGCCGTCCGCGACCGGTACGCCGGCCGGGATGCCGATCGGGACCGCACCGGCCCCGGCGACCCCCGGCCCGGCGTCGCCGACGCCCTCCGCCGCCGCCTCACCGGCCGCGAGGACGACGAGGACCTCTGGGACCGCCTGGTCGAGACCGCCGCCCCCGGCTCCACCCCGGAGGCCGTCCGCCGCGCCGCGCTGCTGGTCGGCTGGGCGCTGCGCCGCGACGCCCGGGACGGCACCGGCATCGACCCCTACGACCTGCGGCGCGAGGCCTGGATGCGGGCGCGCATCCGGGAGGCGGCCGAGGGCGGACGCCGCGTGGCCGCCGTAGTCGGAGCCTTCCACGCGCCCGCGCTCCTCCCGGCCGGGGCGGACGTCGCCAAGGCACCCGGGCCCGACCCCGACCCCGCCCCCGACCTGGTCCCGGACGGCCGCCACGCCGTCTCCCTGATCCCCTACACCTACCCGCTGCTCGACGCCCGCTCCGGCTACCCGGCCGGCATCCGCGACCCCGAGTGGCAGCACACCGTGCTCGACGCCGCCGGGGACCAGGACCGGCTGGCCGAGGCGCTGGTCACCACCGCCGTGCGGATCTGCGAGGCCCTGCGCGGCCAGGACCACCCCTCCGGCCCGGCCGACGCCCGCGAGATCGTCCGCCTCGCCGGCGACCTCGCCCGGCTGCGCGGCCTGGCGGCCCCCGGCCGGGGCGAACTGGTCGAGGCCGTGCAGAGCGCCCTCGCCCAGGGCGAACCGCTCGGCCGGGGCCGGGCGGTGGCCCGCGCGCTGGAACGGGTCCTGGTCGGCACCCGCACCGGCGCGCCGACCCCGGCCGCCCCGCGCAGCGGCCTCGCCCCCGCCGTCGAGCGACTCCTCGCCGAGCTGGGCCTGCCCGGCCCGGGCGACACCGCCGAGCCCACCCCGCGCGAGCTGCGCCTCGACCCGTTCCGTTCGACCCTCGACCGCCGCCGCGAACTCCTGCTCCACCGGCTGACCGCCTGCGGTGTCCCCTACGCCGAACCGGTCGAGTCCACCGGCGCGGGCGGCACCGAGACCCTCACCACCCGCTGGCAGGTCCGCTGGACCCCGACCGTCGCCGCGATGCTCACCGTCGCCGGCACCCAGGGCGTCACCCCGGCCCAGGCCGCCGAGGGAGCCCTGCGCGAGCGGCTGCGCCGGGAGCGGCAGGCCGACGGCCCGACCGCCCGCGAGGTCCTCCAGGGCCTCGCCGAGGCCGACGCCTGCGGCCTCCCGGCCCTCACCGGCACCCGCCTCGACCAGCTCACGGCCGTGCTCCCGGAGAGCGGCACCCTGCCCGAACTCCTCGACGCCCTCGCCCTCCTCGACCGCCTCACCGCCACCCGTCGCCCGACCCCGGCCCCGGGCACCCCCGACCCCACCAGTCCCGCCAGCCTTTCCGGCCCCGGGTCGGAGGCGTCGTTCCTGGCCGCGCTGGCCGCCGCCGCCGAGGTGGTGACGGTCGCGGCGGTGCGGCAGTTGGAGGGGCTGGGCGGATCGGACGAGGCCGACGACGCCAGGGCGCTGGTCGAGCTGGCCCGGCGGGCCGATCTCTCCGGCGGTCTGCGGCTGCGCCACGCACTGGCCGAACTCGCCGACCGGGGGAGCCCCTTGGTGCGCGGTGCGGCCGGTGCCGTGCGGGTGCTGCTCGGGCAGGAGGTCCCGGCGGTCTTCGGGGACCGGGCCGCCTCCTGGGTCGACGGCGCCACCGGCCCCGATGCCCGGCAGGCCCTGGGCCGGTCGCTGGTCGGTCTGCTGACGGCCGCCGAAGGGCTGTTCTCCACCGCCCCCGAGGTGCTCGAACCACTGCTGGAGCGGATCGCCACCCTCCCGGACAACGCCTTCCTGGACCGTCTGCCCGCGCTGCGCGGGGGGTTCGACACGCTCAGCCCGGCGGCCCGGGAGCGGCTGCTGACGCTCGTCGAGGAGCGCCTGGGGGCCCGGCTGGACGCGCTTCCGGAGGAGGTGCCGCCCGCCCTGCTCGCCGACTGGTCCCGCGCCGACCTCGCGGCCCGATCCGCGCTCGCCCGCCGGGGGCTGCTCCCACCGAGCCTCCCGACACCTACCCAGGCGGCACCCACCGACAAGGCACCCGTCCCCGAGCCCGTGTCCGTCCCCGAGCCGTCCGGCACCCACGCCCTCGGCGCGGCCGAGCGCTGGCGGCTGCTCCTCGGCCGCCCGGGCAGCGGCCGCCTCGGCGGCCGTGCCTCGCGGCTCGCGTCCGCGCTCGACGAGCTCTACGGCACGGGGCACGGCGAGGGCTCCGGCCCCGGTCTCGACGGCCGGGGCGGGGCGGGCGGCAACCGGGGCGGCCGCGAGGCGCCGTACCCGGGCGTGCGCGAGTGGTCCGAGGAGCTGACCGCCCTGTTCGGGCCCGGCATCCGGGAGGAGGTGCTGGCGGCGGCCGTGGCCCAGGGGCGCGGCGACGCCCTGGAGGCGATCGACCCGGGTGCCGTCCGGCCGTCGGTCGACCTGTTGCGCACCGTCCTGGAGCACGCGGGCGGCCTGCCCGAGGCCCGGTTGGCCGGACTGCGGCCGCTGGTCCGGCGCCTGGTCGACGAGTTGAGCCGGGAGTTGGCGACCAGGCTGCGCCCCGCCCTCACCGGGATCAGCGTGCCGCGTCCGAGCCGGCGCCCCGGTGGCGGCCTGGATCTGCACCGCACGATCCGCGCCAACCTGGCGACCGCCCGGCCCGCCGCCCCCTCGATCGGCGGCGGCAGCGGCACCGACATCGGTACCGAGCCGGGCCGCATGGTGATCGTGCCGGAGCGCCCGGTGTTCCGGACCAGGGCCAAGCAGGCGTCCGACTGGCGTCTGATCCTGGTCGTGGACGTCTCCGGCTCGATGGAGTCGTCCACGGTCTGGGCGGCACTGACCGCGTCGATCCTGGCCGGGGTGCCCTCGCTGAGTACGCACTTCGTCGCCTTCTCGACCGAGGTGGTCGACCTGACCGACCGGGTGACGGATCCGCTCGGTCTGCTCCTGGAGGTCCGGATCGGCGGCGGCACCCACATCGCCGCCGGGCTCAAGTACGCGCGGGAGCTGGTGACGGTGCCGTCCCGCACGCTGATCGCGGTGGTCAGCGACTTCGAGGAGGGCGGCCCGGTGGGCGGGCTGCTCGCGCAGACCCGGGCGCTGGTCGACTCCGGGTGCCATCTGCTGGGTTGTGCCGCACTGGACGACACCGGCACGGCCCGGTACTCGAAGGCGATCGCGAGCCGACTGGTCGCGGCCGGGATGCCGGTGGCGGCGCTCAGCCCGCTCGAACTGGCCCGCTGGGTGGGGGAGAAGGTCCGATGACGGAAGCGGTGCAGGACGTGACGGGGACGCGGGTGCAGTGGCCGGCGGTGCGACCGGAGGTGGTCGCCGAGGTGGTGGCCGGACTGTCGGCGCGCCTCCAGAAGCGCCTGGACGGGGCCGCCGCCAAACTGGCCGAGCGGCCGGTGGAACGGACGGGCGAGGACTGGCGGATCGCCGTGGACGAGGAGGCGGAGCTCGTTCTGCACGCACCGGGCGGGGTGGTGGCCACCTCGGGTGATGTGCGCTGCGGTTGCCTGCTGGCGCCCGCCTGCGTGCACCGGGCGGCGGCGGTCACGGTCTGCCCGCTGGCCGACGGCGAATTGCCGGCAGCACAGGCCGAACCGGCTTCGGCCGACAGCGAGCCCCCGACCTCCGCCCCGGCCCCTCTCGCCGAAGGTCCGCAGGACGACGCTCCGGCCGCCGGAACGCTCGGCGCCGCCGAACGCGCCGCCGTCGACCAGCTGCACCGGGTGGCCTCCGCCGCACTCGCGGCGGGCGTGGGCGGTACCGGCGCGGTGCTCCAGGCGGAGCTGTTGCGGGCGGCCCACCGGGCCCGGCTGGCCGGGCTGCACCGGTCGGCGGCCGCTGCGGTGGCGGTGGTCACCCGGGTCCGGGCGGCCCGGTCGGGCGAGCCGGACCACCGCCTCGCCGACCTGGTGGCGGGCCTGCGCGAGCTGCTCGGGCTCAGCACGGCCCTGTCCGCCGCGGCGGCGGCGGACACTGCCGGTCCGGGCGTCGCCGCCCTGCGGGGGACGGCCCGCCAGGTGTACGCGCCTGCGGGCGGGTTGCGGCTGTACGGACTGTTCTCCGAGCCGGTGCTGACGGCCACCCACGCGGGGGTGCTCACCTGGGCGGTCGACGCGGGCGGCGGCCTGCACACGATGGCCGAGATCATGCCGCACACCGACGCCGCCGCGGCGGCGCCGCAGGCGGTCGGAGCCGGCAACCGGGCGGTCCGGCTGGGCGACGCGATGCTCAGCCACCGCGAGTTCACCCGGGCCGGGCTGGCCGTGCAGGGCGCGACCAGGTCGGCGGCCGGGAGGCTCGGGGCGGGCGCCTCGGTCCGGGCGGTGCGCGCGGCGGGGGCGGCCTGGACGGCAGAGCCGGCGGCCCGGCTCTGGGCCGAGCCGCCGGCCGCCCAGGTGGCACGGGCGCTCGACGCGGCCGCACTGCCCCCGGAGGTCCGGCCGCCCGGCGGTGAACTCCTGTTCCTGGACGTGACACTGCTCGGGGCGGTCCCGTACGGGCCGGGCGGGGAGCCGAGCTTGCTGGCGGACTGCGGGGGAGTGGTGGTGGCGCTGCGTGCCGCGCACGACCACCCGGGGCTCGCCCACCGGGGCAACCTCGCACTGCTCGCGACCGCCCCGGGCCTGCAACTGCGGGTGATCGGCCGCCTGGAGCGCTCGGCCCGCCCCGAGCTGCGCCTGCTGGCCGTCGGCGAGCCCCCGTCCACCCGACCCGCGGAGGCCCCAACCCCGGAGCCCCGGCCTCAGGACGTCCGGCCCCCGTCCCTCGCCCTGCCCGCCGATCGCGCCGGTCGGGTCAATCTCGGCCTGGAGCGGCTCCAGACGGCGGACCTGACCCTCCCGCCCCGGGACGCGGCTCCACCGCTCACGGCCCTGCCCGCGGGGCCGCTCCCGCCGACCGCGCCGGTGCACCTGCTGTCCCGCCGGGTGGAACAGACGGTGACCGGCGGCCGGGCGGTGCTGGCGCTGGGGACCGGGGCGGCGCGCGGCGACCGGGCCCGGTTGCGGTCGGCGGGGCTGGCCACCGGTGCATCGCTGCTGGAGGGTCTGCTCGGGGCGGCGGTGGACCAGCGGCGCGACGTCTTCGGGCGGGTGGTCGCGGACGACCACGAAGCCTTCGCGGCCGCCTGGTTGGCGGCGGCCTGGTACGAGGAGGAGTTGGCCTCGGCACTCTGTGCGACCGCCTGGTCCCAGGAGGCTCCCGGCAATCAGCTATAAGGAGAACTATTTGCACAAGCAGATATGCCGCGCCAAATGGCATACTTGAACGAAGCGGAACGTTCGAACGGCCGGGGGCCTGCCGGAGGGGGCCGGCCGCCCGGGGCAGGACCCCGCAGGACCGTACGAGCACATGACCCGAGCAGGGAGACGCGAGCCATGGGGATCCAGGACGATGCCGCCGAGATCCGCGCCAGCGGCTGGCGCACGCTCGCCGCGCTGCACGGGCTGATCGACTCGGCCCTGGAGAAGGCCCTGCAGGCCGAGTACCGCCTCTCCGTGGTCGAGTACACGGTCCTGGAGGCGCTGTCGCGGCAGGACGGCTGGCACATGCGGATGCAGCAGCTGGCCCGCGCGGCGGCGCTGAGCAGCAGCGCCACCACCCGGCTGGTGAGCCGGCTGGAGGAGCGCGGGCTGCTCGGCCGCTATCTGTGCGCGGACGACCGGCGCGGCATCTACACCGAGCTGACCGCGCAGGGCCGCGAACTGCTGCGGGCGGCGCGGCCGTTGCACGACGCGACCCTGGAGGCGACGCTCACCGGGGCGGCCGACCTCCCCGAACTGGCGCCGCTGGTGCGCGCGCTCCACGACCTGGAGCCGGCTCCCGCCTCCCCGGCCGGCTCCTGAGCACGGCGCTGAGCACCGGCCGCCCGGACATCAGGCCGCCCGGACGGACGGTGCTCAGCGCCGCGAGCTGAGCGCGTCCTCGTGGACCCGGTCGAGCAGGGCGAGCAGCAGTTCCTTGCTGGACGCGCGCTCCCGGACGTCGCAGAGCACGACCGGCACACCCGGGTCGAGGTCGAGCGCGCGCCGGACGTCGTCGGGGGTGCAGTCGCGGCGCCCGTGGAAGCAGTTGACGCCGATGGCGAACGGGATGCCGCGCTGCTCGAAGAAGTCGACCGCGGCGAAGCTGGACTCCAGTCGGCGGGTGTCGGCCAGCACGATCGCGCCGAGTGCGCCGAGGGCCAGGTCGTCCCACATGAACCAGAACCGGAACTGCCCCGGGGTGCCGAACAGGTAGAGCACCAGGTCCTGCCGGACGGTGATCCGGCCGAAGTCCATCGCGACGGTGGTCGTCGACTTGCCCTGGACGCCGTCGAGGCTGTCGACCCCGATGCTGGCCCGGGTCATCCGTTCCTCGGTCTGGAGCGGTTCGATCTCACTGACCGAGCCGACCATGGTGGTCTTGCCGACGCCGAAGCCGCCGGCCACGAGGATCTTGACCGCGCCCGGCACCAGGCTCTGGGTCGTCACGTCTGGTCTCCTGGAAGGGAACTGAGCGGAAGAGCGAAAGGTCGGAAGAGCTGCGAAGCGGAAGAGCTGCGAAGCGGAGGGACGGAGGGGCGGCGGAACAGGCCCGTCCCGATCGGGCCCGACCCGGTCAGAGCCGCCGGACACCCTCGATCACGGCCCGGATCAACGCGATGTCCGGTGCCTCGGCGAGCTGGACGGGTGCCCGGGTGAGGATCATCCTGGCCTCGGCGAGGTCGTCCAGTAATACCTTGACCACGCTCACCGGGAGGTCCATGGTCGCCGCGATCTCGGCCACCGCCAGCGGGCGTTCGCGGCAGAGGTCGAGGATCGCGGCCGGTTCGGGCGTCAACCGGCTGGTGTCCGTGCGCGGGTCGGCGGTGACCACCAGGGTGATCAGCGCGAATCCGTCACGGACCGGTCCGGTGCGCCCGTTGGTGATGGCGTAAGGGCGGACCAGATGGCCCGCGTCCTTGTCGAAGAACCAGGCCTCGTCGGCGTCGACGGTCACGCACCGCCACCCACGCCCGGCTGGCCGGCGTCGCTGCGCGGCGCCGCGGTGAGGTACTGGCCGACCTGCTTCACCAGCATGTTGATCTCGTAGGCCATCAGCCCGGCGTCGACCGCCTCACTGGTGAGCACGGCGAGCCGGGCACCCTGGCCGGCGGTCGTGACGAACAGGAACAGCTGGTCCATCTCGATCACGGTCTGCCGGACCCGCCCGCCGTTGAACCGGTGGCCGGCGCCGCGGGCGAGGCTCTGCAGACCGGAGGCCACGGCCGACAGGTGCTCGGCGTCGGCCCGGTCCAGGCCCTGGGAGAGCCCGATCAGCAGGCCGTCCTCGGAGAGGACGATGGCGTGCCGGGTCTCCGGGACCCGCGCCACCAGCTGGTCCAGCAGCCAGTTGAGGTCGCGCTGGGTATCGGTGTACTGCGTCATCACTGCTGTTCCTTAGCTGCGGAAGGTGCGGCCGGGGCAGCGGGCGCGGCCGGCGCGTCCGCGTCGGGTGTCGCCGCACGGGCGGTGCGGGTGCCGCGCTGGATGGCGGCCATGGTGGCCCGCGAGCGCTGCGGCGAGGGGTCGTCCGCGGACGGTCCGAAGGAGCCGTTCCCGCCGGTCCCGCCGACGCCGTCGGCCCCGTCGGGAGCCGCCGGGCCGGTGCGGGCGTACGGGGCGGGGGCGGGTGCGCCGGGCCGTCCGTACGCGCCGGGGTGGCCGAATGCCGTGCCCGGCGCGTTGGCCTCGCGCAACTGCTCGGCGAGGCTGGCGTTGCGGACCCGCTGCGGCAGCACGCGCGGGGTGCGCAGCTCGCCGTCGGGGCCGTGCTCCGGCGTGGTCTCCTCGGCGCGCTGGTGCGTGGGTGCCGTTGCCGCCGCGGAGGCCGCCGCGGCCGCCGTCGCCGCTGCGAGCGCCGCGAACGCGGCCGTCGGCCCGTCGCTGCCGTCCGCCGCCGACTCCCCGGCCCCGGCCACCGCCGCCCCGTCGTCCGGGCCGGGCTCGTCCTCCGGCTCGCCGTACGGCCGGGGCATGGCCGGTCGGGCCACCACCACGGCGCCCGGCAGACCGGGGATCGACGAGCCCACCGACAGGCCGGCGTTGACCGTCGGGTCGTCCTCGTCGCGGGTGCCGCCCTGGGGGTAGCGCGCGAGCAGTTCGCCGATCACCACGCTGCCGTCGAACCGGTCCGCGGTACCGCCGAGCACTCCGGTCGGGTCGTCACCGTACGGGACCGGGTCCGCGACGGGGGCCGGAGCCTGAGCCGGAACCGGAGCGAAAGCCGGAGCCGGGGCCGCACCTAGGGCCGGGAGCCCCTCCGTCACGGCGGCCTCGGTCCCACCGGCCACCGAATGCCCGGCCACCGAATGCCCGACGCCCGAAGCCTGCCCGAACTCCTGCCCCTGCCCGAAGTCCTCTCCCTGCCCGTACTCCTGTCCCTGCCCCGCCCCCGGCCGGGTGCCCAGCAGCCCGCCCAGGACCCCGGCGAGCGCGCCGGACAGCTCCTGGTCGATCTCGCCGAGCTCCGCGTCCGCGTCCGCCCCGCCGCCCGGCGGCAGGTCGGGCACGGGCGTCCGGGTGACCCGGGCGCCGGACGGCAGGCCGGGGAGGGCGGCCGGCTGCCCGGCCTGCTCCAGCAGCAGCGCGGGCACCAGCACCACGGCCCTGGTCCCGCCGTACGGCGAGGGCCGCAGGGTGACCTGGATGTCGTGCCGCGCGGCGAGCCGCGCGACCACGAACAGGCCGAGCCGCAGGTCGTCGCCGAGCGCGGAGACGTCCAGCTCGGGCGGGTTGGCCAGGTAGTCGTTGAGCCGCTCGTACTCGTCCTCGGCCATGCCGAGGCCGCGGTCCTCGACCTCCACCGCCAGGCCCTTGGGCACTTCCTGCGCGGAGACCTGCACCTGGGTGTAGGGCGGGGAGAAGGTGGTGCCGTTCTCGATCAGTTCGGCGACGAGGTGGATCACGTCGGCCACGGCCTGGCCGCTGAGCGAGGCCCGGGGTACGCCCTGGACGACGACGCGCGAGTAGTTCTCGGTCTCGGAGACGGCGCTGCGCAGCACGTTGACCATCGGGACGGCGTTGCGCCAGCGCCGGGCGGGCAGGGCGCCGCCCAGGATGACCAGGTTCTCGGCGTTGCGCCGCATCCGGGTGGCGAGGTGGTCGACCGCGAACAGTTCGCGCAGCAGCTCGGGTTCCTCGTGCTCGCGCTCCAGCGCGTCGAGCATGCTGATCTGGCGGTGGATCAGGATCTGGGTGCGCCGGGCGATGTTGAGGAAGACCTTCTTCGTCCCCTCGCGGCCCTGGGCCTGGTGGACGATCGCGGCGACCGCGGCCTGCCGGACGGCGGCGAGGCCGTCGGCGGTCTGCTGGACCTCGTCGCCGATCCGCCGGGAGGGAGTCCAGGCGGGCGGGGTCGGGACCGACTCGCCGGCCTGGAGCCGGCCGACGACCTGCGGGATCTCCTGCTGGGCGAGGGACAGGGTCTCGGCGTGGAGGTCGGCGAGCCGGCCCGGGAGGGTGCGCGCGGCGCGCAGGCCGCGGACCAGGCTCCAGAGGAGGACGGCGGCGACCACGGCGGTGCCGCCGTAGAGGGCGGTGCGTTCCCCGGCGTCGCGCAGCAGGTAGGCGGCGTAGCCCCAGGCGGCGGCGAGGCCGAGGCAGGGGACCACCGCGAGGGCGAGGAGCGAGCTGCGGAGGGAGCCGGACCGGCCGGCGCGGTGGCCCGTCCGGGGGGCCGATATGCCTGGCATCTGATTCCTTGTAGCAGGGCCGAACGGCGGTTGTCCGTGTGCGGTCCGACCGCGGTCGCGGGGCGCCACGGCCGGCGGTGCCCGGAGGGTTGCCGGATCCGGTGACGCCTTGTCACCGTCCGGACGGATTCTGCACGGCCGCCGACTGCAGGCACGCTACCAGCCTCAGGTGCCCTCTGGGCAACATCAACTGACGATATGTGAACGGGTGATGACAGGGCGGCCGGGGCGTTCGGGGTCGGTCCCGGGGGTCGTTCCGGCAGGTCGGAGGAGGTGCGGGGAGGGCCTGACGGCTTTCCGGAGGCCGGGGTCCGGTCGCCGGAAAGCCGTCAGGGACGTGTCAAGAGCACCCGTGGGGAGGTCCCGGCGCTGCCCGGCTCAGCCCGCCAGCGGCATCCGCAGCACGGCTGCCGTCGCGCCCTGCGCCTGCGCCTCCATCCCGTCCTCGCGCTCGGCCAGCTCGGTCCACGCCCAACTGGCGAGATGGGCGAGCTCGGCCGACCACTGCTTCCCGTAGGTGCCCGAGGCCACCTGGCCGAGCCGCAGCCGCTGGACGTCCGAGGTGCCGGCCGGCGGGTAGACGTGGGTGGCGTCGCGCAGATAGCGCTCGATGTGGAAATCGGCGTGCAGGCCGCGGGCGGCGTGGATCTCCATCGCGTTGCGCGCCGAGTCCAGCGCGTACTCGGTGTTGATCAGCTTGGCGTTCATCAGTTCGGCGTCGCACGGCCGGCCGTGGTCCAGCTGGTGCGAGGCGTGGTACGCGGCGAGCTTGGCGGTCATCAGCCGGGACTGCATCTCGCCCAGCTTCAACGCGATGTTGGGCAGTTGGGACAGCGGCTTGCCGTACATGATGCGTTCCTCGGCGAACCGCGCGGTGTCCTCGACGATCGCCCGGTGGATGCCGAGCGCGACCGCCGCCAGGTTCAGCCGCCCGTAGAGGGTCGAGGACGAGTAGGCCACGTCCAGGCCCTGGCTCTCCAGGCCGAGCCGGTTGGCGACCGGGATCCGGCAGTCCTCGAAGACGAGTTCGCCGAAGCTGAAGCCGTGCAGACCGCTCTGCGAGCCCAGCTCGCCGGTCCGGAAGCCCGGGCGGTCGCTCTCCACCAGGAACGCGGACAGCCCCTTGCTGCCCTCGCCGGTGCGGAGCACCACGCCGTGCACGTCGCCGATGTGCGAGTTGCCCACGAACCACTTGCGTCCGTTGAGCACGTACTCGTCGCCCTCGCGCCGGGCGGTGCCGCTCATCCCGAGCACATGGCCGCCGGACTCCGGTTCGGTGACGGCGATCGTGGGCAGCGCCGTCCCGTTGGCGAACCTGGGCAGCCAGTGGCGGCGCTGGGTGTCGCTGCCGAAGTGGATGACCTTGGCGACCCCGAGCTGCGAGGCCTGGGCGATCGCCCCCATTGCGCCGCTGACGCGCGACAGTTCCTCGACGATCACGGTTTTGGCCAGGTGTCCCAGTCCCAGTCCGCCGAATTCGCGCGGGATGGTGACGCCGATCCAGCCACGGCGGGCGATCTCCCGCGCGAGCTCGAATTCGACCTGGCGCTCGGCCTCCATTCTGGCCACCTGCGGGCGTACTTCCTTCTCCGCGAACTCGCGTACCTCCACTCGGAGGCTCTCGTGTCGCTCGTCGGTGAAGTAGTCCATCGCCATACCAGGTCCTCTCGGTTCGGGTGGTTCGGTGGATGTGCCTCCGTCCGTGCAGCCGATCCGCTTCGGCCGCCGAGGGGTGGGGGAGTGACGGTGGCGGCCGGTTGCCCCTGAGTTGCAGCCGGTGCGTGCGGATGTGCCGGCGGTGGCCCACGCTGCCCTTGGGGACCGCCGTTTTTCGGCAGGGCTCATTGTCATATGTGCGTCGGAAGCGCTCTACAGTGGATCTTGGATTGGCGTGATTCGGGCCGTTCGCGGACTACCGGGGATTGAAGGGGCGTCTGGTGGGGAAGTGACCTCTCCCGCTTTTGTGATCCGGGGTTTCCGTCGGTACCCGTTCCGGTTGTCCGCCGCTTCCCGTGCCGGTCGCCCGGCCGTTCCCGGCCCGTTCCCGCGCGGCGGCCCGCCGGACGGCCCTCCGCCGCCCGCAGGTGGGCCGCCCGCCGCCTCGCCGCCGACATGCGGCTTTGACTGAGCATCAGCAGCGGGGAAGGGGAGGGCCCGGGAGCGCGTAAGGCGCCGGATGTCTGATTACATGTGCGCCATGACTGATGTGATGAGCACTCAAGGCCAGTTCCCGGGTGCCGCCGGCGAGTCCGAGAGGGCCCGCAGGCTGCGCAGCCTGGGCCTCAACGAGCCCACCGCGGACGAGGCCTTCGACCGCTTCGCCCACCTGGCCGCCAGCATCACCCGCGCCCCCATCGCGATGGTCAACTTCATCAACGACGAGCGGCAGATGTTCCGGGGGCTCTACATCCCGCCAAACTCCACCGATGCGGTGGCCGAAGAAGGCTCCTCGTGGGCCGATCGCGGCATCGCCTTCGACCTTCCGACCCGGGAGATGCCGCTGAGTCACGGCTTCTGCCCCCACGTCGTCGCGCAGCGTTCCCCCCTCGCGCTCGACGACATCCTCGCCTACCCCCGGTTCGCCGGGAACCCGGTCGTCGACGAACTGGGCGTCCGCGCCTACCTCGGCGCCCCGCTCGTCGACGACACCAACACCGTCATCGGCACCGTCTGCGTGCTCGACCGCGAACCCCGCCAGTGGGGCCGCGAACGGCTGCGCGACATCCAGCACCTCGCCGAGGCCCTGCTCTCCGAGATCCGCCTGCGCGACAACCTGCTCGCCCAGCAGCAGGAGATGTTCGCGGCCTTCGACGGCTCGCCGTTCCCGATCATGCTCACCGACGGCCCCGGCCAGGAGATCCGCTACGCCAACGCCCAGCACGCCGACACCTTCGGCGCCCCGGCGGCGTACGGCGCCGTCGGCCTGGCCTACCCCCAACTCGGCGCCGCCGGCCTCCAGCAGGCGGTCTCCGAGGCGTACCACACCGGCCGCGCCACCGTCCTCAACGAGGTGCGGGTCCAGTCCCTGCGCCCCGAGGCCCAGCGCGGGCAGCAGATCTTCAGCTTCACCTGCACCCCGCTGCGCACCGCCCGCACCGGCCAGGTCACCGGCGTGCTGACGGTCGGCATGGACGTCACCGCGCAGTCCCGCACCGAGGAGGAACTCGGCACGCTCGCGGCCCTCCTGGTGGACCGCCTCCAGCAGAACGGCACCCCCCCGGTCGGCCGCCCCGGCCTCGGCGCGGGGGAGACCGGCCTCGTCCTGCCGGGCTGAGCACGACCGGCCCGGCCCGACCGCGTGCGGGTCACCCCCCCCGGACCGCGTACGCACCACCGGAGTTCCGTACGGCGCAGCACCGGCCGCCACCGCGGCGGCACCGCGCCCCGACCCAGTCCCGACCGCTCGACCAGCTCCCGCCCAGCTCCCGAACGCTCGACCAGCTCCCGACCAGGTTCCGCCCAGGTCCCGAACGCGCCCCGACCGCGCGTCGGACCGCAGCACGGCCGCCCACCGCGGCGAGCCGTCCCATCGCGGCGGGGCGCCTCTCACCCCCGAGGAGAGGCTCCCCGCCGCGCTGCTGTCCGGGTGAACCGCCCGCCGCCGTCCCGCCGGACCGGCCCCCGCGGCCGCCGCCGGTGGTAGGCATGGGCCGCATGCAGTGGTTCGCCGCCCCCGAGTACTGGCTCAGCAGACTGCTCGTGCAACGGATGCTGGCCGCCCTCTACCTGATCGCCTTCCTGGCCGCCGCCCGGCAGTTCCGCGCCCTGATCGGCAGCCGCGGCATGCTCCCCGTCCCCCGCTTCACCGCCCGGGTCCCGTTCCGGCAGGCACCCGGACTCTTCCACCTCCACTACAGCGACCGCTTCTTCGCCGCCGCGGCCCTGACCGGCGCCGTGCTCTCCGCCGCCCTCCTCGGCGGCCTCGGCGACGCCGTCCCGCTCGGAGTGTCGATGCTCTGCTGGGCGGTGCTGTGGGTCCTCTACCTGTCGATCGTCAACGTCGGGCAGACCTGGTACTCGTTCGGGTGGGAATCGCTGCTGCTGGAAGCGGGTTTCCTGGCCACCTTCCTCGGCAACGCCGACACCGCCCCGCCCGCCCCCGTCCTGTGGCTGCTGCGCTGGCTGGTCTTCCGGGTCGAGTTCGGCGCCGGACTGATCAAACTGCGCGGCGACAGCTGCTGGCGCGACCTGACCTGCCTGCGCTACCACCACGAGACCCAGCCGATGCCCGGTCCGCTCAGCTGGTTCTTCCACCACCTGCCCGGTCCGCTGCACCGCGTCGAGGCGGCCGCCAACCACCTGACCCAACTCCTCGTCCCGGTCTGCCTGCTCCTCCCGCAACCCGTCGCGACCTTCGCCGCCTGCGTCGTCGTCGCCACCCAGCTCTGGCTGGTCGCCTCCGGCAACTTCGCCTGGCTCAACTGGCTCACCGTCGCGCTCGCCCTGGCCGCCGTCGACCCGGTCCGCCTCGGCCTGCCCGTCCACCCGCGCGCCTACCCGGGCACCCCGGTCTGGTTCGAGGCCCTGGCCCTGGCGCTCACCGCCGCCGTCCTCGTCCTGAGCTACTGGCCGGTCCGCAACATGGTCTCGCCCCACCAGGTCATGAACCGTTCCTTCAACCGCCTCCACCTGGTCAACACCTACGGCGCGTTCGGCAGCGTCAGCCGCACCCGGCAGGAGGTCGTGCTCGAAGGGACGGACGAGCCGGTGGTCACCCGGCACACCGTGTGGAAGGAGTACGGGTTCAAGGGCAAACCCGGCGACGTCCGCCGCCTCCCGCGCCAGTACGCCCCCTACCACCTGCGGCTGGACTGGCTGATGTGGTTCGCCGCCATCTCCACCGGGTACGCCCGGCCGTGGTTCCTGCCGTTCGTCGCCCGGCTGCTCGTCAACGACCCCGACACCCTGCGCCTGCTGCGGCACAACCCCTTCCCGGACACCCCGCCGACCCACGTCCGGGCGACCCTCCACCGCTACCGGTTCACCGATTGGCGCGAACTGCGGCAGACCCGCGCCTGGTGGCACCGCACACCGCTGACCGAGTACCTCGCGCCGGTCGACCTCGCCGCCCTCGCCCGCGCCGGACACCATCCGCCACCGGCCCCGGGCAGGGCCGGAGCGGCCGGTACGGACCCGGACGGCCGGTCCCGGCGTGCTCCGAACGGGTGGTGAGCGGGTGACGACCGGTGACGCGGACCACCCGGCCGGCCCTCCCGGGTGGCGCCCGGCCGGGCGCTGTGGCACGCCACACCGCCCCGAGGAGTGGTGGGTGCGTGCATGGCTCGAACGGGCACCCGTATTCTTGGCCTCCGACCGGCAGCCCTACCGCGCGCCCCCTCAGCCCCACCCGCCGGGGCCGCACCGCGCACCCGGACCGCCGCCCCCTCGCCGCCAGCCCACGCCCCCGCCGCAGCCGCCCAGAACCGGACCTCACATGACAGTGCTTCACTCCCGCAACGCCGACGCGGCCGACGCAGCCGGCTCCGCAGACGTCAAGGACACCACGGCCGCCACGGACTCCACGGCCGCCGCGACCACCACCGACACCGACCTCCGCGAGGACCTCGGCCGCTACGCCGAACTCGGTGCCTTCACCCTCACCGCCGACACCCATCCCTGGTACGCGGCGCTGGACACCGTCGCCACCCCCGAGGACGCCCGCGCCGCGTCCACCGTCCTCGCCGAACTGCGCGGACACGACCTCCAGCAGGTCTGGGACGACGTCACCGCGCTCGCCGCCGACGTCCGGATCGACGCGCCGGACACCGTCGGCAAGACCGCCGTACTCGTCGAGATGCTCCAGCTCCTGCGCCGCACCTCGACCGTGCTCGCCCCGGCCGCGTACGACGCCGACCTCGACTCCCTGATCGCCGCCACCGCCGACCGGACCTGGCGGCGCGAGCGCGGCGTCAAGCTGTCCTGGCTGCGCGGTCGCTCGCTGCGCAAGCAGGCCACCGCCCTCGCCGTCACCACCGGCCGCCCCCGCGGCCAGGACCTGCACGAGGCACTCGCCTCCGCCGCGGTCGAGCGCCGGGCCTGGGCCGCCCTCGCGCCCGCCGGCACCCTGCCCACCGCGCCGTCCGACGCCGCCCTCGTCCACCGCACGGCGCAGGCCTTCGAGGCGATCAACACCGGGGTGCGCGAACTCGCCCGCCTGCTGCCCGGCCAGGACCTCGACGCGCTGTCCTTCCCGGACCTCGTCGACCTGGTCGACCGCCTCGCCGCCGACGAGGGCACCCTCTACCGGCTGCCCACCGTCCGCGGCCTGCGCGCCACCCTGGAGGAGGCCGGCCTCGCCGAGCTCCTCACCGAGCTGGCCGCCGCCCGCGCCGACCGCCGTGCCGCCGAGGCCGCCTTCGCCGCCCGCCAGGCCCTCGCCGGCGGGCAGCGCGACGGTCTGGTGCCGCCGGTCGAGGAGGCTGCCGACACGACGGCCGAGGAGTCGGCCGAGGAGTCGGCCGAGGTGACGGGTACGGAGGAGACCGAGGCGGCCGCCGACGTGGCCACCGAGGCCGAGGTCGAGGCCGAGGCTGAGGTCGACGTCGAGGCTGACATCGAGGTGGACACCGACGCCCCGGAGGCCGAGGTCGTCACCGCCGAGCCCGTGGCCGAGGCGGACAGCCCGGAAGCCGAGGCCCCGGTCGAGGAGCAGCCGCTCGTCGTCACCCTCCCGGCCCCCTCGCCTGCCGCCGACGACCTCCTCGGCACCACCCCTGCCCCGCCGGCCCAGCCCTCCGCCCCGGAGGCGGAGACCATCGCCGCCACCGAGGTCGAGGCCGAGGTGGAGCCGGTGGACGAGCCGGAGCCCGTGGCTGAGGTCGAGCCCGAGCTTGCGGTTGAGGTCGCGCCGGAGATCGAGGCCGATGTCGAGCCGATCTCGGTGGAGAAGGCCCCTGAGCCGATTGCCGAGGTCGAGCCCGAGGCTGTCGCCGAGACCACGGTCGAGGCCGAGGTCGAGGAGGAGCCCGTCACGGAGGCCCCCGTCGAGGTCGAGCCGGTCGCCGAGGCGCCGGTCGACGTCGAGCCGGCCGTGACCGAGTCGACCGTCACCACCGAGGTCGTGGCTGAGGAGCCGGTCGTCGAGGCCGTGGACGAGGCTCCGGTCGCGGAGGTCGCGGAGGTCGGTCGCGGAGGTCGCGGAGGTCGCGGAGGTCGCGGAGGTCGCGGAGGTCGCGGAGGTCGCGGAGGTCGCGGAGGTCGCGGAGGTCGCGGAGGTCGCGGAGTCGGCCGTCGAGCCCGAGCCGACCGTCGAGGCGGAGGTCGAGCCCGAGGCGGCGGTCGTCGCCGAGGCCGAGGTCGTCGAGGCAGTCGAGAGCGAGCCCGCTGTCGAAGCCGAGCCGGCTGCGGAGGCACCGGCCGTCGTCGTCGAGGAGCCTGCCGCCGAGACCGAGACCGAGACCGAGACCGAGACCGAGGCCGCGACCGAAGCGGCCGCGTCCCCGGCGAAGCCGGAGTTCACCCCGGGGCGGCCCGTGACCGCGTACTCGGCGGAGGAGCTGCTCGCGATCGTGCGCTGGATCGACGCGGACGGCGCCGGTCGGAGTGACGAGGAGCTGCTCCGTGCGGCGATGAAGGAGCTGGGCTTCGCCCGACTGGGCCCGCGCATCAAGGAGGCGCTGGGCGCCGCCGTCACCGCCGCCCGCGCCTGACCCAGGCCGCCCGGCCGCACAGCCGCACGACGGCACCCGCACCACCGAAGCACCACGGCCCCGGAGGCACGGTCCACGAACCGCGCAGCCGGGGCCGTGTCGTCGTTGCCGCCCGGCCCTACCCCGCCCCGGCGGGCCGGGCCCGGCGCAGCTGCTCCGCCAGGACCGCCGGGGCCTCCGCCAGTGACGGCCCGTACCAGGTGAGGTGGCGTCCGCTCACCAGCGCGGCCGGGATACCGGGGAAGGCTTCCGGGCCGTCCTCGGCGGTGAACCGGTAGGGCTCGTCGGGCAGGACGACCAGGTCGGGGCGGCCGGCCAGCAGCTCCGGCAGGGGGACGGCGGGGTAGCGTTCCGGCCGGGCCGGGTCCTCGGCGTGCGGGAGGTGCAGGCCGAGGCGGTGCAGCAGGTCGCCGGCGAAGGTGTCGTGGCCCAGCACCATCCACGGGCGGCGCCAGATCGGCACGACCGCCCGGCGGGCGGGGCCGGGCAGGGGGAGGACCTCGGCCCAGGCGGCCTCGGCGGTGTCCAGCCAGGCGGGGCGGGGCAGGCCGCAGCCGACGGTGAGCAGCCGGTCCAGTGAGCGGAACGCCTGGTCGAGGGTGCGGATGTCGGTGACCCAGACCGGCAGTCCGGCCGCCCGCAGCGCGTCGAGGTCGGGCCGGCGGTTCTCCTCGTCGTTGGCGATCACGAGGTCCGGGGCGAGGGCGGTGATCCGGGCCAGATCGGGGTTCTTGGTGCCGCCGATCCGGGGGACATCGAGCCCGGCGGGGTGGCTGCACCAGTCGGTCACGCCGACCAGCAGCCCGGGCGCGGTGGCGGCCACGGCCTCGGTGAGCGAGGGCACCAGCGACACCACCCGCCGCCGCAGCGCCCCGCCCCCGTCGGCTGTCCCGACCCCGGGCAGCGGCACGGCCAATCCAAGATCGTCGACCGCCGCACCGTCCCCCGGCGCCCCATCCGTCGAAAGGAAGCTCACCAAGTCACCCTAGCCGTCGCTCCGGTGGCCGGGAGGGCAAAGTTCCGGGAACCGGCAGGGCACAGCGGCCGACTACCTGGTCCGGGTTCACAGGACGAACCCGAGCACGACCATTGACCAGGAGAGTTACTGATGCGCCCTCGCGTCTTCTGCGGTATCGCGGCAGCCGTCGCCCTGTTCGCCACGGGCTGTTCCAGCGGCGGTGACGGGAGCGGCGACACCACGAACGGCGGCGGGAGCGCACAGGCGTCCGCCGCCGGCGCGTTTCCGGTGAAGGTGGCCGACTGCGGGGGCAAGGAGACGACGGTCTCCCGGGCGCCGCAGCGGATCGTCACCACCGACGCGGCCGGTCTGGAGATGCTGCTCCAGCTCGGGGCCGGTGACCGGGTCATCGGGACGGGCTTCCCGCCCGGGAAGGGCAGCCTGCCGGCCGCCGTGGCCGAGCAGGGCGCCAAGGTGCCGGTGCTCGGGGACACCCTGATCCCCAAGGAGAAGCTGCTCGGCTCCGGCGCCGACCTCTACGTGGACACCTTCGGGCCGATGCCGATGATGGGCGCCGCCGGTGCCGGGCCGACCGAGGAGGAGCTCAAGGCGGTCGGCATGCAGCACGTGCTGCTGCTCTCCACGGCCTGCGCGAGCGGTCCGAAGGCCGCGTCCGGGCCGCGCACCGACCTGACCGGGGTGGCGGAGGACGTGCGCCGCCTGGGCGCGGTCACCGGGACGGCGGCCCGCGCCGAGGAACTGGTCGCCGCGATGGACAAGCAGATCACCGAGGTCAAGAACGCCACCGCGGGCGTACCGGAGGCGCAGCGTCCCGGGTACTTCCTCTTCGACTTCGACGCCGGTACAAAGCAACCGATGGCCGTCTGCGGCAAGCAGATCGCCAACGCGGTGATCACCCTGGCCGGCGCGCGCAACGTGTTCTCCGACTGCGACGCCGACTTCCGGCCCGTCTCCTGGGAGGACGTGGTGGCGAAGAACCCGGACTGGATCCAGCTCGCCGTGCGCAACCGGGGCAGCGAGGACGCCAACCGCAAGGCCTTCGACGAGGCCGAGGCGTTCCTCAAGGGCTTCCCGGCGACGCAGGGGCTCAAGGCCGTGCAGGAGGGGCACTTCCTGCGGATCGGCTCCGAGGTCACCACGATCGCCGGGATCCGCAACGCCGACACCGTGCGGCAGATCGCCGCGACCGTCCACCCGACGCTCGTCAAGAACGGGCAGTAGGCCGTGCCCCGCGCCGCCACCGCCACGGACGGCAAAGAGGCTGTCCCCGACGCCGACGCCGACGCGGCCGCCCCCGGCCCCCGGCGCCGGGGGCGGGTCCGGGCGCTGCGCCCCGGGCCGCTCGCCGCGCTGCTCACCGCCGCCCTGGTGGTCGCGCTGACCGCCGCCGTCTCGCTCGGCTCGGTGGACATCCCGCCCGGCGAGGTGTGGTCGGTGGTCGGTGGTCGGCTCACCGGGCAGCACCCGGCGCCCGGCACCCGCGACCTCATCGTCTGGCAACTGCGCGTCCCGCGCGCACTGCTGGCGGCGGCGGTCGGGGCCGGGCTCGGCCTGGTCGGCACCGCGGTGCAGGCCCTGGTCCGCAATCCGCTCGCCGATCCCTACCTGCTCGGCATCTCCTCGGGGGCCTCGCTCGGGGCGGTGGGCGTGATCGTCCTCGGCACCGGCATGGGCCTGTCGCTGACCGTCGGCGGGATCGCCGGACTGACCGTCTCGCTGGCGGCCTTCCTCGGCGCGCTCGCCGCGTTCTCCCTGGTGTGGGTGCTGGCCCGGCGCGGCGGCGGCTTCTCCCCGCTGCGCCTGGTGCTGGCCGGTATCGGCATCGGCCAGTTCCTCACCGGCCTGACCAGCTATCTCGTGCTCCAGACCGGCGACGAGCAGCAGACCCGGGGCGTGCTGTTCTGGCTGATGGGCAGCCTCAGCGGCGCCACCTGGGGCCAACTCGCCGTCCCCGCCGCCGCCGTGGCCCTGGGGCTGGTGCTGCTCCAGGGCCGCGCCCGGGGGCTGAACGCGATGCTGATGGGCGACGAGACGGCGGCCGGCCTCGGGGTCGACGTGGTCCGGCTGCGCCGGGAGATCTTCGCCGTCACCAGTGTGCTCACCGGGGTGCTGGTCGCCGTCTCGGGTGCGATCGGCTTCGTCGGACTGATGGTGCCGCACGTGTGCCGGCTGCTGGTCGGCGGCGACCACCGGCGGCTGCTGCCGCTGTCCGCCCTCACCGGCGCCGTCCTGCTGGTCGTCGTCGACCTGATCGCCCGGGTCGCTCTGGACGGCCAGGAGGTGCCGATCGGCGTGGTCACCGCGCTGCTCGGCGCGCCCACCCTGCTCTACCTGCTGGACCGACGACTGGAGCGGAATTGAGAATCGCCGTCGAAGACCTGAGTGTCACTCTCGCCGGGCGGACCGTGGTGGCCGGTGTCCACCTGGTCGCCAAGGAGGGCGAGATCGCCGGCCTGGTCGGTCCCAACGGCAGCGGCAAGTCCAGCCTGCTGCGCACCGTCTACCGGCATCTGCGGCCGAGCGCCGGGCGGGTGCTGCTGGCCGGGCGGGAGTTGTCCGAGCTGAGTCCGGCACAGTCGGCCCGGCACATCGGGGCGCTGCCCCAGGAGCGCGGCGGCGACTTCGAGTTGACCGTGCGCGAGGTGGTCGCGATGGGCCGGACCCCGTACAAGCGGGCGTTCGCCAAGGACGACGCCGAGGACCACCGGCTGGTCGCCGAGGCGCTGACCCGGGTCGGCATGGCGCACGCGCCGGACCGGGGGTTCGCCCAGCTCTCCGGCGGGGAGCGGCAACGGGTGCTGCTGGCGCGGGCGTTGGCACAGCAGCCGGACGTCCTGGTGCTGGACGAGCCGACCAATCACCTGGATGTCCGGCACCAGGTGGAGCTGCTGGCGCTGCTGCGCGAGCAGCGCCGCACCACCCTGGTCGCGCTGCACGACCTGAACGCGGCGGCCTCGGTGTGCGACCGGCTGCATGTGCTGCACCGGGGCACGCTGGTCGCCTCGGGGGAGCCGAGGGAGGTGCTGACCGCCGAGCTGCTCGCCGAGGTGTTCGGGGTGCGGGCGGCGGTGATCGAACACCCGCTCACGGGGGACCCGTTGATCGCGTTCGACCACCGGGCGCCGGTCGGCGCGCCGGACCCGGGGGTGCCGGGTCCGGTCGCGCCGCCGTCGGGCAGGGGTGCCGCGGGTGCGGGTGCTGGTGCGGCTGCCAAGGAGCCGACCGGAGCCGGGGCAGGCCTGATCGCCCCGCCCTCGGTGGTACCGGTCACCGAAGTCACCGTCCCGGTCGGTCTCCCCACCCCGGTCTCCGTCGAACGTCAGGAGGTTTCGTAGTGGCTCGGGCGGCCGTTGCGCTCGACCAGCCGGCCGACCTTCGCCGCCTCCGCGCTGCGGATCAGCTCCCACTCGCCGTCCGGGCGGTGGAGCACCGAGGAGTGCCACGGGGTCATCCACATGTCCGTGTGCTCCAGCAGCCGGATGCCGAACTTCAGCACGCCGACCTTCTGCGGGTGGATGGAGAGCCGGAACGAGCGGGGGTGCTGCTCGGCGATCAGGTCGCCCCAGGCGCGGCTGCGCTGGATGACGCCGTAGGCGCGCTGGCGGCAGTCCTTCTGGAGGGCCGACTTGGTGCCGGTCCAGCCGAAGGTGTCCTCGGTGAGGAAGCGGGTGATGCCGCGATAGAGCTTGGCGGTCTCCTCGTCGGTGAGCACCTGCTCGCGCAGCTCCTCCTTGGTGGGCGCGTACTTGGCGTGCACCCGGGCGCGCTTCTCGTCGAAGGGCAGGTCGCCGAGGACGGCCCGCAGGTCGAAGGTGTCGAGGTTGGTCAGGCCCTCGCGCTCGATCAGCGCGGACAGCTCGTCGGAGTACTGGTCGATGTGGTCGTCGGGGACGTGGATGAGGTCGCCGAAGATGTGGCCGTCCGAGCAGATCAGGATCTTGGCGCCGGGCTCGTAGATCTTGCCGATCTCCTCGGCGAGCCGGTTGAGGAAGGTGAGCGACAGCCGCTCGCCCTCGTCGGGCAGGTGGCTGAGCACCTTGGCGAGGTTGGGCGACTTGCAGGGGAAGCCGGGCAGGGTGAACAGGATCTGGTCCCCGGCGGTGATGAAGTCCGCCAACTGCTCCAGCTGGAGCGGGAAGTCGGCGGGTATCGCCTCGGCGTCCGGATCGGACGCGCGGCGGTGCGGCAGCAGCAGGTCGAGGATCTCGGCGGAGAGCCGGGCCACGGTCTGCTGGTCCGGGGCGGTGTACGCGGTGCCGGTGCTCTCGTTGCTGTCGGCCTGGGAGTCACTGGTGACGGTGGTGCCGGCGGGCGGCATGGTTGTCCTCCATGGAACGGTGTACGGGCTTCGGGCAGGCGGAGCCACGCCCCGGCGGTGGTCGCCGGGACGCTGCGGTGGATGCGGGGAGACGCGTCGTTGGGTCCTCGCGGGCGGTCAGTGCCGCCGGTCGTAGGCGACCGGGAGCCGGTTCACCCCTCGGGCGAGGACGGCGGGCACCCAGGCGAGCGAGTCGATCTCCTCGCCGTCGGCGGCGGACGGGCGCAGCCCGGGCAGCCGGGTGAGCAGGGTGCCGACGGCGATCTGGAGTTCGGCGCGGGCCAGGGCGGCACCGGGGCAGAAGTGGATGCCGTGGCCGAAGGCCAGATGGGCGTTGGGGGAGCGGTCGAAGTCCAGGACGTCGGTGTCCGGGAACTGCTCCTCGTCGCGGTTGGCGGCGCCGAGCGAGACGATCACCGAGTCCCCGGCCGGCACGGTGGTGCCGTGCAGGTCGCTGTCGGCTCCGAAGAACCGCCAGGTGGTGAGTTCGAACGCGCCGTCGTAGCGCAGGAGTTCCTCGATCGCCCGGGTGAGCAGGCCCGGCTCGGCGCCGGGCGCGTCCGGGTCGAGGCTCGCGCGCAGCCGGTCGAGCTGGTCCGGGTGGCGGAGCAGGGTGATCAGCATGGTGGTGATCTGGTTGGTGACCGGCTCCTGGCCGGCGACCAGCAGCTGGAACACCATGGAGGCGAGCTCCTCGGGGCTCAACTCGCCGGCGTCGCAGGCGGCGACGAGCCGGCCGAGCAGGTCCACGTCGGGCCCGGCGGGGTCGTAGGTGGCACGCTTGTGGGCGACCACGTCGGCGATGTAGCCCTGGAGGCCGTGCAGCCGGCCCTCGTACGCCGGTCGGCCCGGGTCCTGCGGGCCGACCGGTTGCACCACCTTGCCCCAGTCGCGGTCGAAGCGCACCGCGAGTTCCTGGGGCAGGCCGATCACGGCCGCCAGCACCCGGAACGGGTAGTGGGCCGCGAAGCCTTCGACCAGGTCGGTGCCGCCGGCCGGGGCGGTCGCCGGGAGTTCGTCGATCAGGGCGTCGGCCAGCTCCTGGATGCGCGGGCGCAGTGCCTCCACCCGGCGCGGCGCGAAGGCGTCCAGGACGAGCTTGCGCATCGTCGTGTGCTTCGGCGGGTCCTGGTGCAGCAGGTGCACCTGGAGCTGGGAGTGCTGCGGCTCCGGCATGATCGAGGCGAGCTTGCGCCAGTCCTCGTTGCCCAGTGAGTGGTTCTTGCCGAGCCTGGGGTCGTTGAGCGCCGCGTGGGCCGCCTTGTAGCCGGTGACCAGCCAGGCGCCGACGCCGCTCGGGAAGGTCACCCGGTGGACCGGGCCCGCGGCCCGCATCTTCCGGTACAGCGGGTACGGGTCGCTCTTGTACTCCGGTCCGAACAGCGGTACCGGATCGGGGAGTTCGTCGTACCCGAACGGGCAGCGCGGCCCGTCGGGCGTCTCGCCCGCCGCGGTCGGGTCGTGGACGGTGTCGGTCATTGCGGTTGTTCCTCCGGTAAGGATCTGCCGTGCGTAGGGGGAGGTGTGACGGTGGGTCACACGCGGCTGCGGATCGTCCGGTCGGTTCCGGTGGTGCTCCCGCTGCCGGTGCTGCCGCCGGCGGCGGCGTCCTTGGTGCGGTTGTTGCGGTGGTGCAGGGTCAGTAGTCCGACGGCGAGGGCGGCGGCGGTGCCGGCCAGGGTGAGCCCGGCCCGGATGCCGGCGACCTCGGTGGTGCCGTAGAGAGTGGCGGCGGTGCCCAGTGCGGGGCCGAGCGCGAAGCCGAGGCTGCGGGCCAGTTGGACGGCCGAGCCGGCGGTGGCGAGTTGGCCGGGCGGGGCGGAGGTCATCACCAGGGCCTGGACCGGCCCGCCGTTGAGGCCCATGCCGACGCCGGCCACGGCGAGCCGCCAGGCGATGTCGACCGGGGACCAGTCGGTGTCGACCGGGACGAGCAGCAGCAGGCCGAACGCGGTCACGGCGGCGCCGGTCAGCGCCGTCGGGCGGGCGCCCCAGCGGTCCGCGAGCCGCCCGCCGAAGCGGCCGGCCACCACCATGCCGAGCGGGAACGCCAGCATGGTGAGCGCGGTGTTGGTGGCGCTCTCGCCGTCGTCGCGGCGCAGGTACTGGGCGAGCAGGTAGTGGTTGGCGGCGAAGCCGGCGGCGAGGGCCAGTACCGAGCCGTTGACGGCGGCGGTGCCGGAGGCGCGCAGGACACCGGCGACCGGCCGCCCGCCGGGGCGGCGCAGCCAGAACAGCACCAGCGGCACGGACGGCAGCGTGAGCAGCAGCCAGAGCGGCGCGTCCGGGGCCAGGGTGAGGCCGAGCAGTACCGAGGCGACCGCCGAGCCGATCAGCGCGGCGTCGCCGAGCGAGGCGCGGTCGGGCAGCCGCAGCTGCTTGCCGCCGCGCGGGGCGTCCTTGCGGGCGATCAGCCAGGCGGCCAGGCAGATCGGCAGCTTGACGAGGAAGATCGCCCGCCAGCCGACGTGGTCGAGCAGCAGGCCGCCGACGACCGGGCCGAGGACGGCGCCCAGCGGGCCCAGCGTGGCGGGCACGCTCATCGCGCGGCCGCGCAGCTCGGGGCGGACGGCGGTGGCCGCGAGGACCGGCATCAGTACGAACAGCACGGCGCCGAAGGCCCCTTGGGCGAGGCGGGCGGCGATCAGCCAGCTCGCCCAGGGCGCGACGGCGGCCAGGGCGCTGCAGAGCGCGAAGCAGCCGACCGACAGCAGCAGGGCGGCGCGCAGGCCGACCTGGTCCAGCCACCGTCCGGCGGGCAGCAGCAGGGCCACCAGGGGGAGCTGGTAGCCGAGCACGGCCCACTGGGCGGTGGTCGGGGAGACGTCCAGGGCGTCGGCGATGTCGGTGAGCGCGAGGTTGACCACGTTCATGTCGAGCATCGCGACGAAGGAGATCAGCCCTGCGGCGAAGACCAGGCTCCACCGGTCCTCCGACCGGACCGGGCCGTCACCCGACGTACTGGTGGCGGGCGACTGCTGCGCTGCCATGGGTCATCCTCCGTTCCCCCGTGCTGTCCGGACACCACCTCGGCGGCGGCGTCCGGTACAGCAGTCGGAGACACCCCGGCTCGAGTTCCGAACAGGTGGGGGATTTTTATGGCTTGGCCGGATCATGCCCACAGTGGCCGATCCTGTCCGCTGCCCGCCGCCGGTTCCCGACGGCCGTTCTGCGCGGTCGCCGCCCGCTCCGGGTCCGCACCGCCCTAGGTTCGAACGCATGGTTGACGAATGCTTCGGACATCCCCGGCTGGCCGCGATCTACGATCCGCTCGACCCCGACCGGGGCGATCTCGACCCCTACCTCCGGCTGGCCGGGGAGCTGGGGGCCCGTCGGGTGCTGGACATCGGCTGCGGCACCGGGGTGTTCGCCCTCCTCCTGGCCGGCCGCGGGATCGAGGTCGTCGGCGTCGATCCGGCCCTGGCCTCCCTCGACGTGGCCCGGGCCAAGCCGGGCGCCGGACGGGTGCGCTGGATCCACGGCGATGCCACGGACCTCCCGCCGCTGCGGGTCGACCTGGTGACGATGACCGCCAACGTCGCCCAGGCGATCGCCGGTCCGGCGGCCTGGCGGCGCACGCTGCGCGGGGCCTTCGGGGCGCTGCGGCCCGGCGGGCACCTGCTCTTCGAGACCCGCGATCCGGCCGCGCGGGCCTGGGAGGACTGGACCCGGGAGAAGTCCCACCGGGTGACGGAGCTGCCGGGTGTGGGCCCGGTCGAGAGCTGGGTCCGGCTCGTCGAGGCGGACGGGCCGCTGGTGACGTTCCGGTGGACCTTCGTCTTCGCCGCGGACGGGCAGGTGCTGACCTCGGACTCGACGCTGCGGTTCCGGGAGCGGGAGGAGGTCGAGGGCGAGCTGGCGGCGCAGGGGTTCGTGGTGGCGGAGGTCCGGGACGCGCCGGACCGTCCGGGGAAGGAGTTCGTCTTCCTGGCGCGCCGCCCGTCTGCCGATGCCTGACCGGACGGAGGGAGCATGCCGGAGGGCGGGTGACGGACCCCAGGGTCCGTCACCCGCCCTCCGGCAGGCCCCGCGCGCCGCTCAGCAGGCGGCCGCCAGTTCCGCCGCCGCGCCGGCCGCCGGCTCGCCGGCCTCGGCGGCCCGCAGGCGGGCGATCAGTTCCTCGCGCGCCCGGGCGACCCGGGAGCGGACGGTGCCGACCGGGCAGCCGGCCACCTCGGCGGCCTCGGCGTAGCTCAGCCCGACCACCTGGGTGAGCACGAAGGCCTCCCGCCGTTGCGCCGGCACCCGGTCCAGCAGGTCGCCGAGCGCCACGCCGTCCTCGAAGCCCGCGGCGGGCGTGGTGCCCTGCCGCTCGGCGGCCTCCTGCCAGTCCGGCAGCGCCGCGCAGCGCGGGCGGGCGGCGGCGTTCCGGTAGCGGTCGATGACGGTCCGGCGGGCGATCGACAGCAGCCAGGTACGGGCCGAGGAGCGTCCGGCGAACCCGGGCAGGCTGCGCAGGGCGCGCAGGAAGGTCTCCTGGGCGAGGTCGTCGGCGGACTGCACATCGGTGAGGTGGGCGACGAACCGCCACACGTCCCGCTGGGTGGCCCGGACGAAGGCTTCGACGTCGGCGGACCGCCCCTCGCGGGCGGCCAGGGCGAGGGCGGTCAGCTGTTCGTCATCCATGGCGGCCTCCCACCCGGACAGTCCCACCTGGGAGAAGGTGCGGGACGATGGTCATATGAGATGCGAGCAACTCCGTACCGCTCTGTCCGCCCGCCTCGACGGCGAGCCGGCCGGTGTGCCGGACCGTCGACTGGACAAGCACGTCGCGCGCTGCGCGGTCTGCCGGGACTGGCTGGAGCGGGCGGAGCGGCTGCGCGGACCACTGCTCGCCGACCGGACCGGCGGCGACCCGTCGGGGGAGTGGACGGCGGCGCTCCTCGCCGGCCTCGGCGCGGAGCCGGCGGCGGATTCGGTCGTCGAGGAGATGGAGGGCCGCCCCGGGCAGGGGGACGGCGGGCGGACGCGGTAGGACGGTGGCGCCGGTTCGGACCGGTGCGCCGTCGAAGTGAGACATGGAGGAGTCCCGGGGGGAAGACGGTGGTGCGGTCCCGCTGCGGGCGGAACCGTCGGCGTCGGTGGGCGGCCGCGCGTCCGGGGCCCCGGCCGGCGGAGCGGCGGGACGGTCGGCGCGCACGGGCCCGGGCCCCGGTCGCGCGGGCGGCGTCCGTCGGTACCGGCGGCGCTCCGTCCCCGGGTCGCCCGGCCCTCGGCGGCCTCCGCCGCCGTCCGTGGCCGTCGGTCCTGCTCCCGGTCCCGGCTCCGGCAGAGGCGCGGGGTTGGGCGGGGCGGTGCGACGGCACGGCGGTGCGGTGGTTCGCGGTCGGTCGGGGTCGTCCGGGACGGGCGGCGGTACCCGGCGGCGCGGCTGCGGCGCGGGGCGACCTGCCCACCGCGTCGGGAACACCGGTCGGTGTCCGGGAGGGCGGAGGGCGCGTCAGCGGGCGAACGCGGTGCGGGGCGGCCCACGCCGCACCAGGGCGTGCGAGAGCAGCACCAGCCGCGGTAGCCGGGTCCGGCTGCCGACGGGTCTCGGCGCTCCCGGCGGCCGGTACCCGGCGGGTCGGCCGAACAGGGCCAGCAGCGGTGCCAGCAGCGCCCCGGCCAGTACGGCGCCCAGTGCGCCGAGCAGGTCGAACAGCCGCACCAGCGCCGTCTCGCCGCGCCAGAGCAGCAGCGCGCACGCGAGCGCGGCGATCACGTGGGCGGCGATCATGCCGGTGGACATGCCGTGCGCGGCCATGTCGTGACCGCCCGTACTGTGACCGCCCGTCGCGTGACCGGCCAGGCTCTGCCCGGTCACGCTCTGCCCGGTCACGCCCGCGCCCGACCCGGACGCCGGGTCAGGTGCCGCCGCCGCGCCGTGCGCGTGGTGCGCGGCGGTCGCGGCCTGGGCACCGGCCGGCGGGACGTCCGGATCGAGCCCGGCCATCACGGCCAGGTCGTCCGGCGTCAACCCGGTGGGTGTCGCGTCCGGATTGCACAGCAGGAGCGAGGCCCAGTCCGTCGGCGGAGTGCGGCTCGCGCCGCCACCGCCGAGCAGCGAGCCCGCCTGTTCGAAGGTCAGGTGCAGGGCGGTCTGCGCCGCCACCATCCAGAGGCTGATCACCGTGAGCCCGCGCCGTCGGCCCGCCAGCAGCCAGGTGAGGCCGAGGGTGAGACCGAACGCGCCGGCGAGGACGGGAGCCGAAACCCCGGAACCGGACATGGAAACGTGCGCCGTGGCGGCCAGCGCCACGCAGAGCGCGGCGAAGACCACGGCGCGCAGCGAGCGGATCCGGTCGGTCATCACGATGACACTCATCGTCGCACCCGCCTCCGCCGACCAGTACCGCACCCTCCGCTATTGGCCGGTTCCACCCCTGTGGCGGCACGTCCGGGCACCTCGGGCGGGTCCCGGCGAGGCAGGCCGTTCGGGCACTGACACCTCCGGGGCCGCTGGGAAGGGTGGTGCGGGAGGGTTGTCGTCCGGTGGCTGGATCCCGACGGTGCGGGAAGGGGTGGAGCGCAGAGCGGCGCCCGACTGGTCCCAGAAGATGCTATTCATGCCGTCATATCGGTTTGACAGCTTCGTTCCGATACGTACTGAATGTGACCTCGCACACACGGGACCGACAGGGACAGGAGGCCCGGGATGGGCACCACCGCATCCGATGCCGGCGCGACCACGACCAGCGGTGCGACGGGCGGAGCGGCCGCGGGCGTCCGCCCCGGGGCCGACGTCAGGTCCGGAGTCGCAGGCGTCGGCCCCGGGTTCGCCGTCGACCGGCCGGAGGGTGCCGACCTCGCGGATCCGGCCTTCTGGCGACTGCCCGCCCCGGCCCGCGCCGCCGCCTTCGCCGAACTGCGCCGCCTCCCCGCCCCCGCCCGCTTCGGTGCCGGCCCGGGCCGGGGCGGCCGCGACCAGGGCTTCCACGCCCTGGTCCGGTACGCCGACGTGGTCGAGGCCAGCCGCATCCCCGGCGTCTTCCTCAGTGGACCGGGCGTCACCACCCCCGAACCCGCCCGCTGGGTCCGCCTCCTGTTCGGCGACTCGATGGTGAACCTGGACGACCCCCGGCACGCCCAGCTGCGCCGGATCGTCTCCCGCGCCTTCACCCCGCGCCTGCTCTCCCGGGTGGAGGAGGACATCCGCCGGGTCGCCACCGAACTGGTCGACCGGGTCGAGCACGAGCGCCCCCGGGACTTCGTCAACGCGGTGGCCGCCGAACTCCCCTTCCGGGTGATCTGCGACATGATGGGCATTCCGGCCGAAATCCGCCGCGCCATCCTCGACCAGGTCAACCACGCCTCCGAGCACACCGGCGTCGCCCGCCCGCTGCGCGAACGCCTCCGGACGCCCGGTCGCGGGCTGCGGGCGCTGGCCCGGATGCAGGGCATGGTCGCCGCCCTCGGCCGGGAGCGCCGCCGCCGCCCCGCCGACGACCTGATCTCCGCCCTGGTCACCGCCGACGTCGACGGCCGCCGCCTCACCGGCCGCGAACTCGGCGCCTTCTTCTCCCTCCTGCTCGTCGCCGGGGTCGAGACCACCCGCAACGCCCTCGCGCACGGCCTCCACCTGCTCACCGTCCACCCCGGCCAGCGCGCCCTGCTCCTCGGCGACCTCGACCGGCACCTCGGCGGCGCGGTCGACGAGATCGTCCGCCACTCCACGCCGATCATCCAGTTCCGCCGCACCCTCGCCGTCGACCACCGGCTCGGCGGTCCGGACGGCCCGCTGCTGCGGGCGGGCGAGAAGGTGGTGCTCTACTACGGCTCCGCCAACCACGACGAGACCGTGTTCGCCGACCCCGAGTCCTTCGACATCACCCGCACCCCCAATCCCCACCTCGGCTTCGGCGGGGGCGGGCCGCACTACTGTCTCGGCGCGCACCTCGCCCGGCAGGAGATGAAGGTGCTCTACCGGGAGCTGTTCACCCGGCTCCCGGAGGCCCGGTCGGTCGGCGAACCGGAACTCGCACCGTCCAGCTTCGACCACCGGGTCCGCGCGCTGCGGTTCACCTTCTGACCCGCCGGGCTCCGCTCCCCGCACGCTTCGGACACGTCGGAAGGTGGCCGTCGTCACTGCGACCGCCCAGACCGCCGAGCAGAATGCCGACATGACCGACCGTTCGCTCCCCACCGCGACCCCCCCCCCGGCCCCCGCCCCTGCTCCGTCTCCCGTTCCCGCCGACCCGCTGCCGTCCGGTGTCGACGGGCCCACCGCCGACGCCTGGACCGCGCTCGGCGGACCGGCCGCGCTGCTGGACCGGGTCTCCTTCCACGGCCCGGACGCGGTGCTGCCCTCCCGGCTGCCCGTGCGGCGGCTGGCCCGGGCCACCGTCGCCGCCTGCTCGCTGGCCGCCGCCGAACTCGCCGCGCAACGCTCCGGCGGCCCGGTGCCCGAGGTCCGGGTCGACCAGGGTGCGGTCGCCACGGCCTTCGTCAGCGAACGCCACCTGCGGATCGACGGCCGCGCCCCGGTCAGCTTCGCGCCGCTCTCGGGCTTCTGGCAGACCGCCGACGGGTGGCTGCGCACCCACGCCAACTACCCCCACCACCGGGACCGGCTGCTCACCGCCCTCGGCCTGCCCGCCGACACCGGGCCCGAACGGCTCGCCGCCGTACTGCGCGAACAGCCGGCCGCCACCGTCCAGGAGCGCGCGTACACGGCGGGAGCGCTCGCCGTCGCGGTCGCGCCGGCCCGGGAGCTGGTCCTGCCGCTGGTCGAGCTCCGGACCGTCGACACGGCCGCGCCCCGTCCACTCGCCCCCGCCGACCTGCCCGCCGCCGGGATCCGCGTCCTCGACCTCACCCGGGTGATCGCCGGACCGGTCGCCACCCGCACCCTCGCCCTGCTCGGCGCCGACGTGCTGCGGGTCGACTCGCCCCGTCTGCCCGAGGCCGAGGACGCCCACGCCGACACCGGCTTCGGCAAGCGCTCCACCCGCCTCGACCTCGCCGGGCCGACCGACCGGGCCGCGTTCGACGGCCTGCTCGCCACCGCCGACGTCGTCGTCACCGCCTACCGCCCCGGCGCCCTGGACGCGTACGGACTCGCCGCCGACGAGCTGCTCGCCCGCCGACCGGGCCTGGTGGTCGTCGAACTGAACGCCTGGGGCTGGACCGGCCCGTGGAGCGGACGCCGCGGCTTCGACAGCCTGGTCCAGGCGGGCTGCGGCATCGCCGCCGTCGAGGCCGGCGCCGACGGCCGCCCCGGTGTGCTGCCCGCCCAGGCCCTCGACCACGGCACCGGCTACCTGATCGCGGCCGGGGTCCTGCGCGCCCTCACCGACCAGCGCACCGGCCACCCGGGGAGCCGCCACCTGCGCTACTCCCTGGCCGGCACCGCCTCCTGGCTGCTGCAGGGCATCGCCCCCACCGCCGACCCGCACGTCCTGCCGAACGACGAGCCCTACGACCCCACCCGGTGGATCACCGACACCGCCTCGCCGGACTACGGCCGGCTCCACCACGCCCGCCCGCCCCTCGGCTACGCGGGCGCCCCCACGGACTGGTCCCGCCCGCCGGGCCGCTGGGGCACGGACGCCCCGGTCTGGCGCTGACCGCCGGCGCGCCGACGGCGGGCCCCGGCCCGAGGGCCCGCCCGCCGTCCCGTCGTCCTTCTCTCCCGCCCTCAGACGCCGGACGGGATCTGCTTCGCCGAGCTGCGCACCTGGAGGGCCGTCACGATCTCGACCAGCCCGAGGAACAGCAGCCAGCACCCGGCCAGGACCGTCAGCGCCTTGATCGAGCCGACCGGCCAGACCATCAGCAGCACGCCGGCCAGCGTGTTCGCCGCACCCGCGAAGGCCTGCCAGCCGCGGGCCGGCATCGTCTCGTCCGAGATCGCGGCGACCAGTTGCGTGATGCCACGGAACAGCCAGCCGATGCCGATCCAGATCGCCAGCAGCAGCAGCGACTGCGCCGCGCTGCGGAAGCACAGCAGACCGAGCAGCACACAGAGCGCGCCACTGATGAAGGCCAGCACCCGCATCGCGGTGGTGGCGTGGGTGCCGAACGCGGCGACCAGCTGGACGATGCCGATGACCAGCAGATAGAGGCCGAACAGCACGCCGACCACCATCAGCGTCTGCTTCGGCCAGACGAACACGACGATCCCGAGCGCGAGCGAGACCAGCCCGGCGAGCAGCAGCACCTGCCAGGCGGCCTTGGCGAGCATCCCTAGCGGACCCCGGACCGGGGAACCGTCGGGAGTGATGATCGGGGAGACCACGGTGGCATCCTCCTGGAGTGCGGGCGGTGGACGGCGTTCCTCACGGGAGGGCGTTCCTCACGATCACCTCACGATCACCGCCCGCGCCGGACCGCGCTCGCGGGGCGCACCCGTTCGGGCGATCGAACGGATTTCCCCCGGGGTTCCCCGAACGTCACCTCACCCTCACTTACCGTCGATAAGATCCGTCGATATGACTTCTGAAGGGTGGGGGACCCCTCCGGTCGAGCCGATCGGTCAGCACTACATCGTCTGCGGCGGCAACGCACTCGCCCACCGCCTGGTCCTCGAACTCGTCGAGCACTACGAAGTACCGGTCGTCGTCCTCGTCCCGGACCGCACCCGCGACCACGCACCCCGGATCGAGCAGCTGGACGGTGTCGCCGCCGTCGTCGAATACGCCAGCGTCACCGAGGAGGCGTTGCG
Organism: Streptomyces sp. XY431; assembly: GCF_001279805.1. NCBI lineage: Bacteria > Bacillati > Actinomycetota > Actinomycetes > Kitasatosporales > Streptomycetaceae > Streptomyces > Streptomyces sp. XY431. The sequence goes on along the minus strand of NZ_LGDO01000501.1, from coordinate 22,965 downwards.
CGCCGTCCGGGTCGAGACCGCGCGCGGCATCGCCCTCGTCGACGGCAGCGACCAGGAGAACATCCACGCCGCGCTCTCCGCCCAGGGGCACAACCCCGGGATCCGCATCGTGCTGCGGATGTTCAACCAGCGGCTCGGTTCCAACATCGAGCGGCTGCTCAGGAACGGCACCGCGCTCTCCGGCTCCGCCACCTCCGCCCCGGCCTTCGCCGACGCCGCACTGTCCCGGCCCAACTCCGTCCAGGTCGGCGACCGCTTCCTGCACATCGCCTACGACGACGACATAGCCGCCGACCGGATCTGCGTCGTCGCCGACCGCATCGACCGCCAGGACCTCGGCCGGATCCGCCTGCTGCCCGACCAGGAGGGTGACTCCGCCTCCTTCGTCCGCCTGGCCGGCGAGTTCGGCGACGGCGGCCCGATCCGCTCCGCCACCGAGGCCCGCCGCGCCGCCGAACCCGCCACCGCGCCCGACGAACCGTCCCCCGCCGCCGGGGGCGTCGCGGCGCTCCAGACCCTGCCCAGCGAACCCGCCGTCCGGATCCCCTGGTGGCGGCGGCTGCGCTGGCGGCTCCTCGACACCCTGCGCTTCTTCACCAGCGCCCGCCTCCGCGTGGTACTGATCACCGCCCTGGCCGCGGTGCTGTTCTCGTTCGGGCTGCTCTGGTACCTCAACGGGGACTTCGCCTGGACCTTCTACGCCTCCCTGCTCGACCTCGCCGGCGCCGCCCAGCCGGACCAGCCCGGCGCCGGGGACGGGAGCGGCACCGGCGGCACCTGGCAGCGGATCGCCCAGGTGGTGATCACCTTCTGCGGCATCACCTTCGCGCCGGTGGCCACCGCCATCATGGTCGAGGTGCTCGCCTCGGGCCGCCGCGGCCAGCACCGCAGCCCCGGCGCGGGCACCCGCGACCACGTCGTCGTGGTCGGCCTCGGCAACGTCGGCACCCGGGTGGTCGCCCAACTGCACGGACTCGGCGTGCCGGTGGTCGGCCTGGAGAGCGACCCCCAGGCCCGCGGCATCTCCGCCGTCCGCGCCCTCGGCGTCCCGGTCGTCGTCGACGACGGCCCCCTCGCCGAACAACTCCGCCGCGCCCGCCTCAAGCACAGCCGCGCAGTGGTCGCCGTCAGCGGCGACGACGCGACCAACCTGGAGGCCGCCCTGGAGGCCCGCGCCGTCCGGCCCGACGTCCGGGTGGTGCTGCGCCTCTTCGACGACTCCTTCGCGAGCCACGTCTACGCCACCCTGGACAATGTCGCCTCGCGTTCGACCTCGTATCTTTCGGCGCCGGCTTTCGCCGCCGCCCTGATGGGCCGCGAGGTGCTGGGCACCCTCTCGGTTTTTCGGCACGTCCTGCTGATCGCCGAACTCCCCGCCGAGCTCGGCACCGGCCTGATCGGCCTCAACCGCCACGACCTGGAGGACCCGGGCGGCGTCAGGGTCCTGGCAGTTCGACTGGCCCGCAGCCCCCGCCTCTACCACTGGAACTATGCGGACCGCACCCGGACGCTGGAGCCGGGCGACAGCGTCGTCGTGGCCACCACCCGCAGCGGTCTGGCTCGCCTCAACACGACGCTGACGGAGAACACCTGAGAGCCACAGGAAGTCGGCCACGCCGACTTCCTGTGCTCAAGGGCACTGCTCTCCCGGCGGGTGCCGGCCGTCGTGCACGCGGACGGCCGGCACCAGGTCACCACCGGCCACGGAGACAGGCTGATGCTCCCGGTCGTTCCCGGTCAGGGCCGCCCCTTCCGGAATGGTGGTTATGAAACGATCAAGCTTCGGACCTGGGGCTCGCAATGGGAGCTGGTGCACTCCGATATCGACGACCTTGTCGGCACCGAGGTGCACTTCCGGGTGTTCCATGGCGGTGATCGTGTACGCGATGGCGTTGTCCAGGATCCGCTCGGCCATGTTGCGGACCACGGTGTTGTCGCGGAGCAGGAGCGCGATCTCCCGGTCGTACAGGTCGCCGGTGTTACCAGGGCCCTCGAACATGTTGTACGTCAGTTCCTTGACGTACGGCCGAACCGCATTGAGGAGCGCGCGGGGGTCACGGAACTCGGTCTCCGCATGTGCTTCAAGCGCAACGGTTCACCTTCTTGCCGCCGTCGAATCCCCGGCTCACGGACCTCACCCCGCAGCCGGTCGTGGAACTCGGCGACCAGGCCCTTGTCGCGCCAGCGCCGGAAGAAGGCGTAGACCCGGTCCCACGCGGGGAAGTCCGCGGGCACAGACCTCCAGGCGATACCGCCTGCGACCAAGTAGCGCACAGCGCTGACCAGCTGTCGGTGGCAGTAGCCCTCCGGCCTCCCGCCCCTTCCCGCTGGCCAGGCGGGCACCGGCATCGCGTCACGCACGACGGTCCACTCCGCGTCGCTCATGTCGGAGGGGTACCTCGGCCGCCTGTGCGGTCGGTCCCCGGCGTTCCCGAACCGATGAGCGAGGCAATCACACGGCAGAGGCGCGGAGTCGGACGACAACGACACGGACGCGGAAGACTGCAGCACCAGGGCCCCTTGTTGCTCGGTTGGATTCGACAGCCACGAGCTGTGCGGGAGGCCCCATTTTCATGCCCAGCCAACCAGAAGATCACCCAACCGAGTCGACAGCCTCGGACTCACGCCCACCGAGATCGATAGAGCAACGGCCACTGAACGCAACCCACCTTGTCGCTCTGGTCCGTGCTCGGGCACGGTTCGAACGCGGCCACCTCGTCGAACGCCCCGAGCTCCTCTCGGCGTGAGCAGCCTCAGCCGATCCGCAGAAGCCGGGAGGATCTCAGGCACTCGCGTGCCGTATGTGCAGGTGGCCATCGCGGGGGAAGGAGGGCGGTGCCGCGGGCAGGATGGTGTCGAAGTCGTAGCGGCTCTTCTGTGCAACCCGGCACGATGCCAGGTTGTCCACCTGGTGCAGGAGTTCGAGACGCTCCAGCCCGTCGGCTTCGAAGGTGTCGAAGGCCCAGTTGGTGAGTGCCTCCAGAGCGCGGGAGGCCACTCCCCGCCCGCGAGCGTGTGCCGCGGTCCAGTAGCCCACTTCGGCCGCCGGTGTGCCGGAGGTGACCCCCTTGAGGACCACGTTGCCCACCAACTGTTCGCGAACTGAACCGGTTCGTGCCTCAAAGACGGCGAAGCCGAACCGGTCCCCCGTTGCCCAGCCCTGCTGCTGAGCCTGCACCCAGCGTGTCCCGTCGGCATCGGTGTCCACGACAGAGCTCGCCCACTGGCGCAGTGTCCGATCCCGGCTCACCTCGACCAATGCGGCGACGTCCTCCATGCGCCAGGGGCGAAGAACGAGAGCGGGGGAGACCGGCGACGCGGCCACCTGAAGTACGACCGGGACACTCATCAGCCGATCATGTGTGGCGGCGTTCTCACCCGATGCCAGCCGTGTCCGCCCGGTGCCGCCTTGTGACCGCCCCGTCATTGCTGGGTCCGGGCGCGCAGAGCCTGGACGGACCAGTCGAACACTGGAGCCAGGCTCTCCGGGGCCGGCCAGCCGTTGACCACTGCGAGCAGCTGGAGGTACCGCTCCCTGCGGGGGTCGTTCACGCTCTCCAGTCGAGTCGCCAGCCGGCGGCGAAGCTCGATGTCGTCGGGGCGGCCGAGGAGGTGCGCGTAGTACGCCGTGAACTGCGCGACGATCGGATCGGCCTGGGGCGAGGCCGGGTCGATGCCGGCGGTCAGGGCCGGGCCGACCTGGTCACGGACGGCTGCGGCAATGTCGCGGCGCGGGGCCGTCACGTCGCTTCGGGTCTGCTCGGCCGCCTGGTCCTCGACCATCCGCCGCACGACGGCGCGGAAACCCGGGTCCAGGGACATTTCGGCCAGCTCCACCCACGCCTGGACCTGCTCTGCCTCCGGGTTGTCGGGCAACTCGGGGGTCATCGAGCGCATGACCCCCGCGAATGCGGGGGCGGCGTCAAGACCGCCGAAGACGGTGTCGAGGAAATCGCCGATCAGACGGCTGCGTTCGTCCTCGGAAAGGCGGGCCAGCTGGTGCATGCGTTCTGTCTCCTCAGGTGTGGACCCGCGCTCGGCCACCGCCGTCAGCACCGCGCGCTGCAGGCGCAGGACGCGGATCTGCACCGTCAGTGCTTCGGCGTGCGCTGCGGCGACCTCGGGAAGCGAGAGCTCTCGGTCCACGACCTTGCGGATCGTGGGAAGGTCCAGTCCCAGCTCGCGCAGGGTACGCACGAAGTCCAGGCGTGCGACGGCGTCGATGCCGTAGAGGCGGTAGCCGGCCGGGCTGCGGTCGGTCGGCGCCACGATTCCGCGATCGGAGTAGAACCGAATGGTCTTGACCGTGAGACCGGTACGCCGAGCGAGTTCGCCGATCGAGTAGAGCGTGTCGCCGTTCATGTCCCCACCTTTGTGTCTCCCCCTACGGGAGACTCAAGTCCCTTCGCCTGCTGGCAGGCAACCACTCCTCATCCACAAGTCTTGACAATTCCTCTTGCCGGACCAGGGTGGGCGGCTCGCCGCCGGTGTGGTGCCCGGGCCGGAACAGGAGGTCTGGTCGGTCGCTGCGCTGGCCGAGTTCCTTGGGGCCGTAGAGGGCTGCGGCCTTTCCTGCGAGCAGGGCTCAGTAGCGGTCCCCGAAGGACCAGTGCCACCACTCCTTGGGGTAGTTCACCAGTCCCGCGGCCGTGAGGACGGCGCCCAGCAGCTTCCGGTCGGCGCGGGCCTGCGCTCGCCACCGCGGGGATCGAGCGTGATCATGCCGATCATCGTTCCGTCGCGTTCGACCACGAAACAGCTGGGGTGTCGGCCGGGCACTTCGGGCATCGCGTGCTCGAGTCCGTCGCGGGGCCGGACGCCGCCGATGTAGGTGCCCGCCTCGGGCGAGGCGAACAGCTCGACGAAGGCCGCACGGTCCCGGGCCTCGGACTGGCGGAGCACGAGCCGGTCGGTATCGGGTCCGTCGGCCAGGGGAAGGTTCCAGGTTCGATCACGGCGGGGGACCTATCGCACGCCCCATGAGCAGCGATTGACGGAGAAGGCCGGCTGCTGCTCGGCGATCTTTTTCCTGCGGTCTGCAACCGGCACCGCTTCGGCGTGCGTGTCGATGATCCGAGAAGCGCGCGCGGAGCGGAACCGGTGGGGCGGCGAAGTGAGCAGGGGACAGCGAACGGACGGAAGGCGACACGGCGTGGGTCACGATCAGGTTCTCGAAGCGTTTCAGCTGGAATGCGCAGCCGTCGGCGACGCCGTGGCCGGACTGTCCGAGGCCGAGTGGGACCTTCCGACGCGCTGCACTCCCTGGACCGTACGCGACCTGCTCGGGCACGTATGCGTGGTGATCGACTGGCTTCCGGCCATGCTGGACGCGCCGGAACCCGGCGAGGCGGAGATCTCCGCGGTGGAGTACTACCGCCCGGACGACCGCTTCTCACAGCGGACCAACGGCAAGCGGATCGCCCTGGCCCAGGACCGTGCGGCGGAGCCAGCCGACGGCGCCGCCTGCGCCGAGGACTTCGCCGAGACCTGGCGGCGGGTCGACAGGCTGTGCCGGGCCCAACCAGACGGCCGGACCGTGCGGACCCGCCACGGCGACGCCATGCTCCTGTCGGAGTTCGTCCTCACCCGCGTCGTGGAAGTCGCCGTCCACGGCCTCGACCTGGCCGACGCACTCGGACGCGAAGCCTGGCTCACCCCGGCGGCCGGTGACGCCGTGACGGAGCTGCTCCTGGGCGCGGAGCAGGCCCTGGCGGCCGACAAGCTGGAGTGGAGCCGTCCCCACTTCCTGCGCAAGGCCACCGGCCGGGAGCCGCTGACCGAGCCGGAGGCCGCGCAGGTCGAAAGGCTCGGCATCCGCTGGCTCGCCCTGGGCTGATCTCCGTGCACAAACCGGTCTGGGCCGAAGACCGCGCCGAGGTAGTGGTGGCCGGTCATGCGGCACCAGGCGGGCAGGTCGAGCGGGGCGGCCGGGACGGTGCTCGGCGCGGCGCGGTCGACGGGCGAGGGGCCGATGTGATCCCCCTTTGAGGGCCCGGACGTGCGATCCACCCACGGAGCAGTCATCCAGGTCCAGCAGGTTGGCGCGGCGGAGTTCTGTCAGCAGGGCGGCGTGCAGGCGTGGCCAGACGCCGGCCTCGGCCCAGTCCCGCAGCCGGCGCCAAGCCGTTACTCCGGAGCAGCCCACCGTCTCTGCGGGAACATCACGCCACGCGACACCGGTCCGCAACACGAACAGGACACCGGCGAGTGCTCCCGGTCCGGAACGCGAAGTCTCCCGGGATGCCGATGGCGACGCACGACAGCGACATCACGGTGATCAAGTGGCGGAGCTGAGCGGCCATGTCCGCCGGGCTTCCGATCCTGGTCCGCAGCACCCGTTCCTCGATCAGTACCGCGAACCGGTGCGCCCCCGTGTACTTTCGCGCACCTCGCGCATTCCTGCGCCCGGAGTCGACGTGACCACCAGCATCAGACGTCCAGGGCTGCCTTGTCAGGCGTTTCGTCCGCCGGCGACCCGCCGGATCGTTGGGCGGCGGTGGGCGGAGTGTCCCTGCCCACCGCCCACGGACCTTGCCTCGGACGAACCACTGGTCGGAGCAGATCGAGGACGTTGGTCCAGCTGTACGTGTCGCGGCCACCACCGGAGTCGGGTGGGTGGGGGACGTAGTCACCGATCAGAACGTCCATGGCGCGGAGTCGGGCCAGGCTTTCCGTGTACGCGGGATGGGCGGCGAGAGCGGAGTTGAGGTACGGCTGGACCGCCGTGGGGATTCCCTGGCCGTACGCCTCACAGAGAATCGCCAGTGCGAGCGTGTCGGCGATGCCGAGGGCCCACTTGTTGATGGTGTTGAACGTGGCGGAGACGACCGCTATGGCGTCTGCCGGGGGCAGTGGCCGTGGGCTGCCAGGTGTGCGCCAGGCGGAGCGGATCGGGTAGCCGGTCTGCCGTTCGACTGCCGCCTGGTCAAGGAGTCCGAGCGCGTTGGGAGTGGCGATCACTCCGACCTTCCATCCCTCGGCCTGAGCTGCCGCGATCAGCTCGCCGACCCCGTCGGCGACCCCGGAGGCGCAGACGACCGAGTAGAGGAACGGCCCGTGGTGGTCGGTCAAGCCTCGACTCCCTTGGAGAGGGAACATCCCGCTGTCCTCGGCGGGTATCGTCCGCACTGGTCGCTAGGAACGGAGTACCAGTATGCCCAGGCACACCTCCGAGCACATCGGCGAACGTATCGCCCAGTACCGCAAGCTTCGCCGACTGACCCAGCGTGAACTCGCTTCCCGTGCCAGCATTTCCTACAGCATGCTGGCCAAGGTCGAGCAGGGCGTCAAACCGGCAACGCCCGCTGTGATCGCCGCAATTGCCCGAACGCTGTTCGTGCAGACCGTCGACCTCACCGGCCAGCCGTACCTGGCGGAGCTTCGGCAGGACGAGCTCGACATGCTGATTCAGCCGATCCGCGAAGCCCTCGACCTGTACGACCTCGGCGCCGATCCCGACATCGCACCCCGCCCGGCGGGCGAACTGAAATCTGCGGCCGATCAGTTGTGCCACCTGATCCGCGAGACCCGGATCAAGGATGCTGCTCGTTCTCTGTCGGACCTGATCGCCGAGGCCACCACGGCGGCCCACATGGCTCCCTCCGAGGAGGCATGGCAGGTGCTGGCGAGCACGTACCGCACGGCCTACGACATCACCACGAAGCTGGGCTACAGCGATCTGTGCGTCGTCGCCCTGGATCGGATGGCATGGGCCGCCGAACGCGCGTCCGACCCGGTTCTCGCCGGAATCCGCCAATACCTGCGCTCGATCGTCTACCTCCGCTCGGGCCAGTTCGACCTCGGGAGGCGACTCGTCGGGGTGGGTATGGCGACCCTTGAACAGGCGGACGCCGACCGGGTCCGCGACGTGGCGGTGGGGCAACTCCATCTCGGCGCCGCCATGTTGGCCGCACGATCCGGTGACGGTGACACGGCGGCCACGCACATCTCCGAGGCTGGGCGCCTCTCCGAGGCCACCGGCGAGGCCGTCCGGGTGCATTGGCTCTCCTTCGGCCCGACCAATGTGGCGGTCCACCAGGTTGCGACACTCGCCGAGCAATTCAAGTACGCAGAAGCCGTCCAAGTTGCCGAACAGGTCAGGGTCCCGGGCGATTGGCCGGCGTCGCGGGCGGCCGCGCACATCGCGGAGGTGGCACGGGCGCAGCTGTGGCTCGGACGGTCGGAGGCCTCGTTGAGGTCGCTGCAAGAGGCCCGGGAGCTCGCTCCCCAGCAGATGCGCTACCACCCGATGGTGCGTGAGACGGTCGCCGGACTCGTCTCCGCGCACCGGTCGACGCCGGGCACTCTCACCGGCCTGGCGCACTGGGTGGGAATCGGATAATCACTCGTTGGAGTCGAACTATCACCAATGAGTGATAGTTCGGCCCTTCTCCAGTGGCGATGCTCAAGGCAACGAGTCCTCACTACGCCACGGAGAAGCGTCGATGACCCTCACCTCGAACGCCGCCGGAGGTGACGTGGCGCTCCGCCATGCCACCCGACCGGCAACCGTCAGCCTGCCGTACCGCCCGGAATCCGTGGCCGTCGCGCGTTGCTGCGTCCGCGCGAAGCTGGACGAGTGGGGGCTCGACGAGTTGGTGGACGATGCGTCGGTGATCGTGAGTGAGCTGGCCACCAACGCCGTCAGGACCGGTTGCCGGACCCGCATGATCGTTGCTGTCCGCCGACCGGCCGAACACCTTGTCCGGCTTCTCGTCGTGGACGGATCGGGTGCGATGCCCGTGATGGTCGAGGCCGGATCCGATGCCACGTCCGGCCGAGGCCTGGCCATCGTTCATCGGCTCACACATGGCCGCTGGGGAGTCACCGTGTTCCCCTTCGGGAAGATCGTCCACGCCGACCTGGCGATCGCCCGGTGAGGCGGCAGCCCTCGGACGACGATCTCGACTCCGGTGACTCGCCCCCGGGCGCCGATCCGGTCCGGGTCTGGGCCGCGTACGGGGTGTCGGTGGCGGCGGGGTTCCATGTCGTGGTCGCGGCCCTGGTGTTGATCAACCGCTCCCGCTGAATCCCGCCTGTGCCGCCGGACGCGGCGGCACAGGCGGCGATCCGAACGCCGACCGGTGCCGGCCGGGTCAGCGGTGCTTGAACTCCGGCGGGCGCTTCTCGGCGAAGGCGGCCATGCCTTCCTTCTGGTCGGCGGTGGCGAAGGCGGCGTGGAAGAGGCGGCGTTCGAAGCGGACGCCCTCGGCGAGGGTGGTCTCGAAGGCGCGGTTGACCGACTCCTTCATCATGATCGAGGCCGGGGTGGACATCGCGGCGACCTTCTCGGCGGTGGCGAGGGCCTCCGCCAGCAACTGGTCGGCGGGGACGATCCGGGAGACCAGGCCGGCCCGCTCGGCCTCCTCGGCGCCCATCATCCGGCCGGTCAGGCACAGCTCCATGGCCTTGGCCTTGCCGACGGCGCGGGTGAGCCGCTGCGAGCCGCCGATGCCCGGGATCACGCCGAGCTTGATCTCCGGCTGGCCGAACTTCGCGGTGTCCGCAGCGATCAGGATGTCGCAGAGCATCGCCAGCTCGCAGCCGCCGCCCAGGGCGAAGCCGGACACCGCCGCGACCACCGGCTTGCGCAGCGCGCCGAGGCGGTCCCACGGGCCGAGCCAGTCGTCCAGGTAGACGTCCGGGAACCGGTTGCCCTGCATCTCCTTGATGTCCGCGCCCGCCGCGAACGCCTTCTCCGAGCCGGTGATCACCAGACAGCCGATCTCCGGGTCCCGGTCGAACGCGGTGGCGGCGGCCACGACCTCGTTCATCAGCGTGGTGTTGAGCGCGTTCAGCGCCTCCGGTCGGTTGAGCGTGATCAGCCCGACCCGGCCCTTGCGGTCCACCAGGATCGTCTCGTAGGTCTCGGTCATCGCCGTTGACTCCCATTCCGCTGCTCGGCCCCTCTCGGGGCGCGCCAAGACCGTCCAACGATCTCCGAAACGGGCCGCCTCGCGCCAGTCTCGATCCGCGAGACGGTCGTCACCCGCTTGGGCAGGACAGGTCACCCCAGCCGCAGGTCACCGTCGGCCGGCGGCTCGAAGAACGCGGCCACCGCCCGCTCGTCGACCTCGGCGAGCGTCGCCGGCGACCAGCGCGGGTTCCGGTCCTTGTCGACCACCTGCGCCCGGATGCCCTCGACCAGGTCGTGGTGCGCGACCGCCGCGCAGGACACCCGGTACTCCTGCTCCAGGCTCTCCGTGAGCGAGCCGTGCGACCGGGCCCGGCGCAGCGCGCTCAGCGTGACCTTGAGCATCGTCGGTGACCGCTCGGCCAGCTCCTCGGCGGCCTGCTTGGCCTCCGGCACGCCGCTGGCCACCAGCCGGGCCACGATCTCCTCCACGCTGTCGGCCGCGTAGCAGGCGTCGATCCACTCGCGCTGCTCCGCGAGCGGCGCGGCCGGCGCCGGCTCGGCGTACCGGGCGACGGCCTCCGCGACCGGAGAACCGTCGAGCCCCGCCAGCAGCTCCGGCAGCTTCGCCGAGGGCACGAAGTGGTCGGCGAACCCGCACAGCAGCGCGTCGCCGGGCGTCATCGAGGCGGCGCTCAGCCCCAGGTGGGTGCCCAGCTCGCCCGGCGCGCGGGACAGCAGCCGGCTGCCGCCGACGTCCGGGACCAGGCCGATCCGGGTCTCCGGCAGCGCCACCACTGACCGCTCGGTGACGATCCGCACCGAGCCGTGGGCGGAGACGCCGACGCCGCCGCCCATGGTGATGCCGTCCATCACGGCCACGTACGGCTTCGGGTAGCGGGAGATCAGCTCGTTCAGCCGGTACTCGTCGCGGAGGAACGCGCGGGTGCCGGCCCCGCCGAGCTTGGCGTCGTCGTGGAACGCCCGGATGTCGCCGCCCGCGCACAGGCCGCGCTCCCCGGCGCCGGTCAGCACCACCACCCGCACCGTGTCGTCCCCGGCCCACGCGTCCAGCGCGGCCCGCACGTCCAGCACCATGCCGTGCGTCAGCGAGTTGAGCGCCCGGGGCCGGTCGAGCACGATCCGCCCCACCCCGCCGTCCCGCCGGACCAGCACCTCGTCACCCATCGTCCCCACTCCCGTCCGTCGTCGCCGACCGATCCTTCGGACACCGTACTTGTTGTCGGTGACGGGGCCGGTCGGTGCGATCATGGGCGTCCGTCGGGGGCGGCGGTTGTGGAGAGCAAGGGGGCAGGGTGGGGGAGAGTACGGGCGCCGGGGCACGGACGGCGCTGCTGATCGGAGTGGGGGACGCCCCGGCGACGGCGCACGTCCTGCCGTCGCTGGAGCCGACGGTGGCCGCCGACCTGCGGGCGCTCAAGGCGGCACTGGAGGGCAGCGGTTACACCGGGGTGGAGGTCCTCCAGGACGGTAGCCGGAGCGAGATCGCCGAACGGATCACGGCGGCGTCCCGGCGGGCGGAACCGGGTGGGACCCTGCTGCTGTACTTCACGGGACACGGGGTGCGGGTCGGCGACACCGACCACCTGGTCCCGGCCGACGCCCGCGGCCCGCTGGAGGATTCCGGCGAGGCCGACTGGGACCAGCCCTACGTCCTGGACTCCCTGCTGGACGCGGACATCAGCCGCTACCTGCGGGACTGCCGGGCGGGCACGGTCCTCTGGATCATGGACGCCTGCCGCTCGCCGGAGGCCGAGGGCAGGGCGACCTTCGGCAGCCGCATCACCCAGGGACCGCCGGGGAGCGGCTTCGTGGTGATGACCGGCTGCGGGCCCGGGGAGCGCAGCGGCTTCACCCCGGACGGCAGCCTGTTCACCTCCGCGCTGGCCCGGGCCTTCGACCCGCTCAGCGAGTCGACGACGGTGGAGGAGGTGTTCGGGACGGCGTACGGGCTCACCCGGGAGTCGTCCCGGCGGGCCCAACTGCCGCAGATCTACTACGGCAACGACCGCGAGCAGGAGACCCGGACGGCGGTCGTGGCCGACGGACGGCGGCTCTTGGGGGCATGGTCGGAGGCCGTGCGCGCACCGGAGCTGTGGGCGCTGGCGGCGGACGCCGAGGACGAGGAGGTCAAGGCGTTCCAGGAGAGCCTGACCGCGTTCGTGGAGAGCGTCGCCCGGCAGGTCGACCGGGCGCAGAAGCGGCTGCCGGACCCGTGGGCCGACGACGACTTCCCGGTCCGGCTGCTGCGCGACCGGCTGCCGCAGCTGGTGTCGAAGGAGGCGCGGCTGTCGGTGCTGGAGGTGGCGGCCCTCGTCGCCGCCGTCTTCGCCCACGAGGCGGCCTGGGCCGGACGGCTCAGCCGGGCGGCGGAGCTCTACCCGCACTTCGTCCACCACGCCCCGGCCGCGGACGAGCCGAGACGCCACTACGAGCTGATCCTGGAGCAGTATCCCCAGGTCGCTGACAAGATCAGGCGCCACCACCGCCGGGAGGGCGTCGAGCCGGGGTCGGAGGCCACCGTTCTGTGGCTGGTCCACCGCTGGATCGCCGAGCGCTTCGAGACCGACGAACATGCGGTGCCGGCCGCCCTCGGCGACGAGGCCGCGGCCGCGCTGCTCGGGGGCACCGACGGCGGCCGGCGGGGCGGCCGGGCCGAGGAGCTGTCGGGCGCCCTGCGCGCGATCGCGGCCGGACTCTCGCTCGGGCACCTCTCCGACCAGGGACAGGTGTCCTGCCCCGACCGGCACGTGGTGCGCGGCAGGGCCCGCCCGTTGCGGGTCCGGCCGCTGGCCGCCTTGGTGAGGCTGGCCGGACTGTTGGCCCTGGACTCCCGGACCCTGCCCGATGTCCTCGCCGAGCACCTCGCGGTCTCCGACTCGGTTCTCCCGCGCGAGGTGCTGTCGGTCCTGGAGAACGCCCACTGGGACACCGAGGGCCGGGACGGCTCGGTCCGGGAGCTGCAACTCGACGTGGTCTGCCCGCATCCGGCGATCCACGCGGCCCTCGCCGCCGTGGCCGAGGAGGCGGACGAACTGGTCCAGCAGCTGGCGGCGGAGGAACGCCGCCTGCCCGCCGCCGAGGCCGCGCTGCTCGGCGGCCTGCCGTCCCGGGTCACCGACAGCCGCCTGCGGCCGGCGGAGGAGTCGGGCCGACGGGCGTACGACATGCCGCTGCTGCGCTTCTCGCTCGCCCAGACCGAGGTGCGGCGGCTGCTCATGGGCGAGCAGTTGTACGACGGAAAGCACGAGGCCGCTGTCCGGGAGCTCTACCAGAACGCCATGGACGCCTGCCGCTACCGGGCGATGCGCGAACGGTACCTGCGGGCGTGCGGCCGGGGCGTCGGCACCTGGTCGGGCTCCATCCGGATCGTCACCGGGCAGGACGAGCGCGGCCGCTATGTCGAATGCCTGGACAACGGCGTCGGTATGACCGCCGAGCAGCTGAAGGGGACCTTCACCCGTGCGGGCCGCCGCTTCGAGCAGTCCGGCGGGTTCCGGCGCGAACAGGCGGCCTGGCTCCGGCAGGACAGCGCGCTGCGCCTCTACCCCAACAGCCGGTTCGGTATCGGCGTGTTCAGCTACTTCATGCTGGCCGAGGAGATGACGATCACCACGCGCCCGGTGGGGACCGACGGGCGGCCGGCTCCTGGGGCGATGCGGGTGGACATCGCCGGGAGTGGCAGCCTGTTCCGGATCCGGCAGGCCGACGCCGGGTCGGCGGCAGCGCTGGAGGAGGGCGGCACCGCCGTCCGGCTGTACCTGAAGCCCGGCCTGATGACCGGCGATGCGTGCGTCGAGGCCCTGCGAGCCGCCGTCTTCGTGAGCGAGTTCCGGCTGGAGGCCAGGGGGGACTTCGGGGCGGCCCGGGTGTGGGAGCCCGGTGTGCTGGCGGCGGGGGGCGGCCGGCGGCAGATCGAGACGGACACCGCCGTCGAGGCCGTGCCGGGTGTCCTGTGGTGGGTCCTGGGCAAGGGGGCGGTCCTGTGTGACGGGATCGCGGCGGACAAGTTCCCGTACGGCTACGTTCTCAACCTGACCGGCGCCCAGGCGGGGAGGCTGAGCGTCAACCGGGAGAAGCTGGAGCACTACGACCTGGCGTGGCGGGCGGAGCAGTGGCGTCGCGGCGCCTCGGCGCTGGCGGACTGGGAGGCCCTCAGCGTCGAGTGGCTGTGGGCCCTGGAGGCCCAGAACCTCGACGCGGTCCAGGTGATCGCCGGGGAGTGGGTAGGCCGGGGGGTGTGCGTCCAACGGCCGTTCGGCGGGCCGATCGACATGGACCGGACGGGCTGGTTCCCGCCGGACAGCCAGGTCGTGTCGCCGAAGCCCAGGGATTCGCGTCAGCGGATCGACCCCACGGTCGGTCCGTGGCGGGCCGCGGTCCACGACACCCGGTGGGCCGTGCCCCAGCTGGCGGGTCCGCGGTCCCTGGACGGTTATCCGGTACCGGAACCCGGTTGGGCCGGTCTGGCCGAGGACGAGGCCCGTGACTGGCGTGGTGTGGTGCTGGCGGCACGCGAACAGGGCCGGACCGTGGCCCAGGTGCTCCGGGCACTGCGCGGCCTGCGGATGGCGCACCCGCAGCTGGCCGGCCCCGCGGTCCGGGCCGGAGACCTGGACTGGATCCCGGACCTTCCGGACTGGACGATCGCCGACCTGCTGCTGTGGCCGGACGGCACCGACCGGACGCGCGGCCTGGGTGCCGAGCCGGAAGAGTACCGGCACGATCCGCAGGACCACCGGGGCCTGGTCCGCGTCTCGGTGACCGGTCGGCGGAGCCTTGGCGAACTCGCCGAGCGTTTCGCCAGGTACGCGCCCTTCCTCGAACGTCCGCTGTCGGAACCGCCCGCGACCGCCCGCGACCGGGTGTGCGGTGAGCAGGAGGTCTCCGTCCTGTACGTCAGGGACGCGAAGGGGCGGATCCTCCGTCCGACCGCCGGACCGTGGGACCTGGCGGCGGATACGGAGGGCACCGGCCGGGACCCGGAGGAGGCCCGGCGGGTGCTGGCCGGATTCGCCTGGCTGGGGTGGGCTGTTCCGTCCCGGGAGGAGACGGCCGCATGGGCCGCGCTGGAACCGGACCTGCGGGACGTCCTCTCGTCCTACCTGCTCGTCGACGCGGCGGGTCGGGTCGAGTTTCCCTGGGCAGCGACCCTCGGCCTGGCCGCGCGGTGGGAGACCACCGTACGGAAGGCCGAGAAGGCCATCGCCAGGGTCGCTCCGCTGCTCGGGGCCGTCCACCGGCCGCGCTATGCGACGGGCACGGTGGCGCGGGGCTTCGTGCCCGAGCCGGAAACGGCGGAAGCCGCACTGCGGCTGCAGCGCAGCGGGATGCGGCTGGAGGACGGGGTGTCGCTCCGGGACCTCGCGTTCAGCCGCCGGTACTCCATGTCCTGGGAGGCGCGCGCGGCCTGCCTCGACGAGCTGCGTGCCGCGGGTGTGGACGTCCCGGACGCGGCGGCGCTGCTGGCGTCCTGGGAGGAGCTTCCGATGCCCGTCCGCTACGCCTTCTCCGGGATGGACCCGGGCTTCGAGGGGGCGGACTACCCCGTGCCGCCCACCCCCGCCGTCCTTCTCGCGGGAAGTGTGCACCTGCGGCAGACGCTCGGTTACCTCTGGGACGTCGCGGGCGTGGAGACCGGGCGGCTGGGACTGCCCGGGCTGGCGCCGCCGGAGCTCCCGGACCGCCTCAAGGACTTCCGGCCGACCTCGGACGAGTGTCGGGCTCTGGTCGACCAGGCCGACGGCGAGGGGTTCCCCGAGGACTGGTTCGAGAGCCCCCGATGGGCACCTCTGGACGGTTCCCGGCTGATCGGCTACGCCCGGGCCCGGCAGATCGGCGTACAGGAGGCGTTCCGGCTGCTGGAGGAGTTCAGGGCCATCGGCGCCCTGGTGCCGGACCTGTCCCCGGCCCAGGTCGCCGAGCTGCCCCAGACCGTCCCGGATCCCTCGGACCACTCCGCGCTGTCCCCGTTCTACCGGGTCTCCCCGCCCGGCGCCCCGCTCGTCCCGCTCGATCTCCTCAGCATCGCCTGCCGCCTCGGCGAACCCCTCGACCGGGCCTGGCAGCGCATCTCGCCCTACGGCGTCCTGGAGGACTCGCCCAGCACGTTCCCGAACGTGCCCCCGGTCCAGCCGTGCTGGCAGGACCTCGCGATCCTCTCGGTGGGCCTGGACGGCATGCTCCCGGGTCTCACCGGCCCGGTGACGGCCGAGCGGCTGGCGTTCGCGGCCGAAGGAGTCGGTGAGACGCCCGCCTGGGTCCGCGACCGACTCGCCCTCTACGCCGAGCTCTTCGGCCTGGACCTGCCGCCCGCGCCCACCACCGAACCCGACGCAGAACAGGAACAGCCATGAGCACCACCCCGACGACGCACGACCACCACCTGCCCTACGCCGAGGCCGACCTGGGCGAGGTCGACGGCGCCTCGTTCAGCCAGGACGCCGCGCCGGACGGCCGCTCGGTCCGCGTCACCGGAACCTGCCCGCGCTGCCACGGCCGGACCGGGACGGAGTACCGGCGCGGGAACCCCGGCACCGGGACCAAGGGCCTGTTCGACCGCCTCCCCGGGCGCTCGGGCGGCACGGCCCAGGCGGAGCCGGATCCGCTGCACGGCGAGGTGCACTTCTGCGAGTGCGGGCACGGGCACCCGAGTATCCCCGCCGAGGTGCGCTTTGTCGGCTGCGGCGCCAGCTGGCGGATCGCCCCGTGAGCGCCCGCTCCGACCGGCGGTGGGCCGAACTCGCCCTGGACCTGGAGTTCACCCGCCTCCCGGAGCTGCGCCGGCAGGCCGAGGGCTGGCGCACCGGCCTCACCGGGCTGACCGCGCTGCTCGCCGTCCTGGTGCTGCTGAAGGGCCGGGACAGCCTCGACCAGCTCCCGGCCTGGGCGGGCAACACGGCGACGGCGCTGCTCGCGCTGGCGTTCCTGCTCCTGGTGACGGGCTCGCTGCTGGCGGTCCGGGCGGCGCACGGGGTACCCGGGGAGGAGATCCTGCTCGGCGGGCAGGCGCTGCGGCGCTGGACGGAGCGGGAGGTGGGCCGGGTGACCCGGGCGCTGGCCCGGGCCTCGGGGTGCTGTGCGGTCGGACTGGTGCTGGTCGTGGCGGCGCTGGCGCTGGCCTGGGCGACCACGGAGGCGGCGCCGTCGCACCTGGTCCGGGTGCGGACCGGCAGCACCGACCTGTGCGGGGAGCTGGTCCGGGCGGACCAGGCGCAGCTCGTGCTGCGGACCGGGACGGACCGTGCGGAGCGGACGGTCCCGCAGGTCGATGTGACGGGCCTCGAAGCGGTCGGTTCCTGCCCGAAGTGAGAAGCGGGAACACCGGAGGGCGGCACCGGTGCTGACCGGTGCCGCCCTCCATACCAACGGTGGTGCCGCGACGGGGCCCGGGTGGTGGCCCCGCCGGGTCAGGGGGTGACGCGCCCGGTGACCTCGCCGAAGCCGACGACGGTGCCCTCCGGGCCGGGGGCGGTCGCGGTGATGGTCACCTCGTCGCCGTCCTCCAGGAAGGTGCGGGTGGTGCCGTCCGGGAGCTTGAGCGGGTTCTCGCCGTTCCAGGTCAGCTCGATCAGGGCGCCCCGGGTCTCCGGCTCCGGTCCGCTGACGGTGCCGGAGGCGAACAGGTCGCCGGTGCGCAGCGAGGCGCCGTTGACCGTCATGTGGGCGAGCTGCTGGGCGGCCGTCCAGTACATCGAGGCGAACGGCGGGCGGGAGATCCGGTGGCCGTTCAGCCGGACCTCCAGGGCGAGGTCCAGGCCCCAGGGCCGGTCGCCCGCGCGGTCGTCGAGGTAGGGGAGCAGCTCGACGTCGCGGGCCGGCGGGGTGACCCGGGCGTGCTCCAGGGCGGCCAGCGGCACGATCCACGGCGAGACGGAGGTGGCGAAGGACTTGCCGAGGAACGGGCCGAGCGGCACGTACTCCCAGGCCTGGATGTCCCGCGCGGACCAGTCGTTGACCAGGCAGACGCCGAAGACGTGCTCGTGGAAGCGGTCCATGGTGACCGGCTCGCCCAGTACCGAGGGCGCGCCGACGACGAAGCCGACCTCGGCCTCGATGTCCAGCCGGCGGGTCGGCCCGAAGGACGGCACGGCGTCGGCCGGCGCCTTGCGCTGCCCCTGCGGGCGGCCCACCGGGGTGCCGGACACCACCACGGTGCCGGAGCGGCCGTGGTAGCCGATCGGCAGGTGCTTCCAGTTGGGCGTCAGCGGCTCCGACCCGGGGCGGAAGATCTTCCCCAGGTTGGTGGCGTGGTGCTCGGAGGCGTAGAAGTCGACGTAGTCGGCCACCTCGAACGGCAGGTGCAGCGCCACCTCGGCGAGCGGCAGCAGCAGCGGGGAAAGCGAGTCCCGGTGGGTCTCGTCGGTCAGCCAGCGGGTCAGCGAGGCGCGGACCTCGGTCCACACCGGGCGGCCCGCCGCCAGCAGCGGGTTGAGCGAGTCCGCGTCGAGCAGGACGGAGGGCTCCCCGGCGGCCCGGGCGGCGGCGCCCGCGTCGAGGACGAAGTCGCCGATCCGGACGCCGATCCGCCGCACGCCGGGCCGGTCGGACGCCGTGAAGACGCCGTACGGCAGGTTGTGCACGCCGAACGGCGAGTCGTTCGCGGGGGCGAGCCAGCTGCGGGGGGTGGTCAACGGTCCTCCTGGGACGTCAGGGCGGGCGACAGCAGGCCGAGGGCGGCCAGGTCGTCCAGGGGCTCGGCGATGCTACAGGTGCCGAACGCGGTGAACGAGTTGCGGATCACCGTCACCTGACGGTCGGTCAGGGTGCGAACGGCCTCGGCGAGCACCTCGCCGGAGCGCTCGGCCAGCACCTCGGCCGCCGCCTTCGGGTCGGTCTCGGCCGCCGCCAGGAGGACGTTCAGGAAGCCGTGGTGCTCGAAGCCGGTCGCCGGGTCGGTGTGCCGGACGGCGTGGTGCAGCCCGGCGGTGCACTTGTACGGCAGGCCGCGCTGCGCGCACCCGGTGAGGAAGCCCGCGAGCTCGGCCTCGTCCGGGAAGGCGCCGGCGACCACGCCGCCGGTGCGGAACTTGGCCCGGTACGGGCTGTCGACCAGGACGTCCAGGACCTCCTCCAGCCCGTCGCCGCGCAGCAGTTCGCGCGGCAGTTCGACGGCGGCGGGCACGTCCGGCGGCAGCAGCAGGTCGAGTGCGGCGACGGCCTCGCGGGCGTCCCGGGTGGCGAGTTCGACGCCGGCCACCACGAACGGGGCGGCGGCGGTGAGGGCCGGGCCGAGCTCGGAGCTGCCCCCCGGCAGCACCAGGCCGACCCGGAGCCGGGGGCCGGTGCCGCCCGCCGCTTCCACGGCGGCGGCCAACTCGCCCAGCCGGCCCGCCCCGCAGAGGAGCGGGCCGACGGCGTCGGCGTACGGGGCGGCGCGGTGCGCGCGGTGCGCGGGCACCGCCTCGGCGACGGGCAGGTTCCCGGGCGGGAACACCGCCGCGTCGTCGAACAGCCCCTGGAACAGCGGCGGGACGGCGGCCGCCCCGGCGGCGGGCGTGGTGCTCACGACTGCGGCCCCCGACCGGCCCACGTCCAGGCGTAGTTCGGGTCCTCGGTGGCCCGGCCGCCCTCGCCCAGCTCCAGCGGGCGGAAGGTGTCGACCATCACCGCGAGCTCGTCGAAGAACTCCGCGCCGATCGACCGCTCGTACGCGCCCGGCTGCGGGCCGTGGGTGTGCCCGCCCGGGTGCAGCGAGATCGAACCCTGGGCGATGCCCGAGCCCTTGCGGGCCGCGTAGTCGCCGCCGCAGTAGAACATCACCTCGTCGCTGTCCACATTGGAGTGGTAGTACGGCACCGGGATCGACAGCGGGTGGTAGTCCACCTTGCGGGGGACGAAGTTGCAGATCACGAAGCCGTTGCCCTCGAACACCTGGTGGGCCGGCGGCGGCTGGTGGATCCGCCCGGTGATCGGCTCGTAGTCGCTGATGTTGAACGCGTACGGGTACAGGCAGCCGTCCCAGCCGACCACGTCGAACGGGTGGTGCGGCACGGTGTACCGGGTGCCCGAAATGCCGTTCGGGCCGCGGTGCTTGACCAGGACGTCGACGTCCGTGCCGTCCACCAGCAGCGGACCGGCCGGGGCGCGCAGGTCCCGCTCGCAGTACGGCGCGTGCTCCAGCAGCTGCCCGTACTTGGAGAGGAAGCGCTTGACCGGTGTGATGTGGCTGTTCGCCTCGATGCAGTAGGCGCGCAGCGGCTCGTCGCCGGTCGGCACCCAGCGGTGGGTGGTCGCCCGGGGGATGAGCACGTAGTCGCCCTGGCCGACCTCCAGCGTGCCGAAGACCGTCTCCAGGGTGCCGGAGCCGGACTCCACGTACACGCACTCGTCGCCGAGCCCGTTGCGGTACAGCTCGCTCGGCGCCCCGGCGGCGACGTACGAGATCCGCACATCGCCGTTGCCGAGGACGAGCCGCCGGCTGCTGACGACGTCCGCGGACTTCCACTCCTGGCCCGCGAACAGCTCGTGCAGCTTGAGGTGCCGGGGGAGCAGGGGGTGGTTGGCGACCGTCGACTGGTCGGGCAGCTCCCACGGCACCGCGTTCACCACGGCCGAGGGGATGCCCCGGTGGTAGAGCAGCGAGGAGTCCGAGGAGAACCCCTCCTCGCCCATCAACTCCTCGTAGTACAGCCCGCCTTCGGGCGTGCGGTGCTGCGTGTGCCGCTTGGGCGGGATGCTGCCCAGCTGCCGGTAGTGCGCCATCGTCCCTGCTCCTCCCGGACCCTCCGGGGCCCAGACCTTCGTACGGCTCCAGCGGTGGCCTGTCGCCCCTGGGGGCGAGGCCGGCCTCAGAGGTTGCCGCGGGCGTCCTGCTCGCGCTCGATGGCCTGGAAGAGCGCCTTGAAGTTGCCCTTCCCGAAGCCCAGCGAACCATGCCGCTCGATGAACTCGTAGAAGACGGTCGGGCGGTCGCCGATGGGCTTGGTGAAGATCTGCAGCAGGTAGCCGTCCTCGTCGCGGTCGACCAGGATGCCGCGGCTCTTCAGCTCCTCGATCGGCACCCGGACGTGGCCGATCCGCTCGCGCAGCGCCGGGTCGTCGTAGTACGAGTCGGGGGTGTTGAGGAACTCGATGCCGCGCGCCCGCAGCACGTCGACGGTGCTGAGGATGTCGTTGGTGGCCAGCGCCATGTGCTGGCAGCCCGGGCCGGTGTAGAACTCCAGGTACTCGTCGATCTGCGACTTCTTCTTGGCGATGGCCGGCTCGTTGAGCGGGAACTTCACCCGGTGGTTGCCGCTGGCGACGACCTTGGACATCAGCGCGGAGTAGTCGGTGGCGATGTCGTCGCCCACGAACTCGGCCATGTTCACGAAGCCCATGACCTTGTTGTAGAAGGTGACCCACTCGTCCATCTTGCCGAGCTCGACGTTGCCGACCGCGTGGTCCAGCGCCTGGAACAGGCGGCGCGGCGAGCCCTCGGGGTGCTTCACCCGGCTCTCGGCGGCGATGTAGCCCGGCAGGTAGGGGCCGGTGTAGCGGGAGCGGTCGACCAGGGTGTGGCGGGTCTCGCCGTAGGTGGCGATCGCGGCGCGGCGGACGGTGCCGTGCTCGTCGGAGACGTCGTTCGGCTCCTCCAGGACGGTGGCGCCCTGGGCGCGGGCGTGCGCGATGCACTTGTCCACGTCCGGCACCTCCATCGCCAGGTCGACGACGCCGTCGCCGTGGCGGCGGTGGTGGTCCAGCAGCGGGCTGTCCGGGGCGACGCCGCCCTTGATCACGAAGCGGCAGGAGCCGGAGCGCAGCACATAGGCCTTGCGGTCGCGGCGGCCGGTCTCCGGGCCGGAGTAGGCGACCAGCTCCATGCCGAAGACGACCTGGTAGAACTGGGCCGTCTGGGTGGCGTTGCCGACCACGAACACGACGGCGTCCTGCGCGGTGACCGGGAACGGGTCGCTGGCGGGGTCGTGCTCGACGAGGCCGACGAGGCGGCGCAGCTGCTCGGCGTCGAGACCGGCCTCGCGCTCCTCGGGGGTCAGCTCAAGGGCGTGGGACTGCGGGGTCATCGGTCGTTCCTCCACATTGAGGCCTCGGCGTTGAGGCATCCGCTGGTGGCGGCCGCGCCGCTGGGGGGGTGGGCAAGGCTGCGCGGGCGGTTGAGCGGAGAGCTTGCTCCAGTCGGGGTGGTTGGGCAACAGGTCGGGTTTTCACTGTTCAATGTGTACAAGGTGATCAGGAAATCGCTGATCGGGCTGTGCAGGATGCCTGGTGGATCGGTGGTGTTCCACAGGTTCTGCGTAACGGCCGTCGGCGGGTCGCCGGGGGTTCGACGGGGGCCTACGGGCCCGCGCCGGAGTGCTCGACGAACCAGTCGCGGGCCAGCTCGGCGACCCGGTCCAGCGTGCCGGGCTCCTCGAAGAGATGGCCGGCGTGCGGGACCACCGCGACTTCACTCTCGCAGCGCAGGTGCTCGCGCGCCCGCCGGTTCAGGTCGATCACCTCGTGGTCCCGGCCGCCGACGATCAGCAGGGTCGGCGCGGTCACGGCGGCCAGCGTCCGGGGCCCGGCGAGGTCCGGCCGCCCGCCCCGGGAGACCACCGCGGCCACCCCGTCGCCGAGCCGGGCGGCCGTCCACAGCGCGGCCGCGGCGCCGGTGCTCGCGCCGAACAGGCCGAGGGGGAGCGGAGCGCCCGAGGGCGGTCCGATCGCGGGGTCCCCGGGCAGGGCGCGGGCGACATCGGTCAGCCGGGCGCCGAGCAGGGAGACGTCGAAGACCTTCCGCCGGTCCGGCTCCTCGTCCTCGGTGAGCAGGTCGAACAGGAAGGTGGCCAGCCCGGCGCGGTTCAGCTCCTCGGCCACCCGGCGGTTGCGCGGGCTGTGCCGGCTGCTGCCGCTGCCGTGCGCGAACACCACGATGCCGCGGGCACCGGCCGGGACGGTCAGCCGGCCGGTCAGCTCGACACCGGCGGCGGGGAGGGTCAGCTCGCGGTCGGCGGCAGCGGCGGCGGCGGCGGGGGCGGGGTGGGGGTCGGGAGCGGCGGGGGGGGGGGCGGCGGGGGGGGGCGGCGAGCGGGCGGCGGTGGTGGGGGGGGCCCGCCGCTACCGGGGCGACGGGCCGCCGGTCGACCTGGGCGGGCGGACGGTGGTCGTGG